>NZ_JBHUDX010000083.1:7666-142416 GCF_042678285.1 Streptomyces caeni | reverse complement strand
CGGGGCCCGCCACCGCGCCCCCGGCGCCGCGGCCACGGCGGCCGGCGCCGTCCTCGGCCCGGCCGTCGCCACGTACACGGCCGTCCTGCTCTCCGACACCGCGGTGCCCACCTGGCACGACGGGCGCCGGGAGATGCCCTTCGTCTTCGCGGGGTCCGCCGCGACCGCGGCGGCCGGACTGGCCCTGGCCGCGGCCCCGGTCGCGCAGTCGGGGCCCGCGCGCCGCATGGCGGTGCTGGGGGCCGGCCTCGAACTGGGCGCGTTCCAGGTGATGAAGCGGCGCATGGGCCTGACGGCCGGGCCCTACGAGCAGGGCAGGCCGCACACGCTGCTGCGCTGCGCGGAGGCACTCACCGCGAGCGGCGCCGCGCTGACGGTGTTCGCGGGCCGGCGACGCAGCCGGTGTCTGGCGGCGGCGGCCGGCGCGGCCCTGCTGACGGGCTCCGCGGCGCTGCGGTTCGCCGTGTTCCACGCCGGAGTGGCCTCCGCGAAGGATCCCGGGTACACCGTCGTACCGCAACGGGAGCGGCTGGAGGCCCGAGGCCTTTGAGGCTCCCGCGCCGCCGGCCCGTCGGGGCGACGCCCGGCCGGCGGGCGCGGGCCACCGGCCGTCCCGCGCACGGCACCGGTTTCGCCGGGCAGTCGGCGGGTACTACGGCACCGGTTTCGCCGGGCAGTCGGCGGGGACTACGGGCGGGGCGGAGGCGTCCGAGGATGCCGTGGCCGCCCGGTCGCGGCACAATCTGCCGCAGGAGGACCGTGAGCGCCGGGCTCCGGGGGACGGGAGGACCGGCTCAGGACACCGTGAACGATCGGGCGGACCGCACCGAGCAGCACGGAGGGCACACGTCGTGGGCGTACGCACATGGATCGGCTCCTGGCCGGTCTACCGTCAGCTCAAGGGGACGGACCCGCTCGGCCGGGGCGCCGTCGCCAAGAGCCCCGCCAGCGAGCGGCTCACCCCCCGGGTCGCCACCGCGGACCGGGTGGTGAAGTCGGTGTGCCCGTACTGCGCCGTGGGCTGCGGCCAGAACGTGTACGTCGAGGGAGGGCGGGTCACACAGATCGAGGGCGACCCGGACTCGCCCGTCTCGCGCGGCCGGCTGTGCCCCAAGGGCTCGGCCAGCCTGCAGCTGACCACCGGCGGCGCCCGCGAGCACCATGTGCTGTACCGGCGGCCCTACGGCACCGAGTGGGAGCGTCTCGACCTCGCCACGGCGATGGACATGATCGCCGACCGGGTGATCGCGGCACGCCGCGCCGGCTGGCAGTGGGAGGTCGACGGGACCCGCACCCGGCGCACGCTCGGCATCGCCAGCCTGGGCGGGGCCACGCTGGACAACGAAGAGAACTACCTGATCAAGAAGCTGTTCACGGCCCTGGGAGCCATTCAGATCGAGAACCAGGCGCGCGTTTGACACTCCTCCACCGTTCCCAGTCTGGGAACCTCGTTCGGCCGCGGCGGCGCGACCACCTTCCAGCAGGACCTGCAGAACGCCGACTGCATCGTCATCCAGGGCTCGAACATGGCCGAGTGCCACCCGGTCGGGTTCCAGTGGGTGATGGAGGCCAAGGCCCGCGGGGCGAAGGTGATCCACGTCGACCCGCGGTTCACCCGGACCAGTGCGCTGGCGGACGTGCACGTGCCGCTGCGCGCCGGCTCGGACATCGCCTTCCTCGGCGGGCTGATCAACTACGTCCTGCAGAACGGTAAGTACTTCCGCGAGTACGTGGTGGCCTACACCAACGCTCCCGTGGTGCTGCGCGAGGACTTCCGGGACACCGAGGACCTCGACGGCGTCTTCTCCGGCCTCGACCCCAAGACCCGCAGCTACGACAACAGCAGCTGGCAGTACGCGGGCACGGAGGTGCAGGCGGCCTCGGGCGCACGCGACCAGGAGTACGGGGAACGCACCTGCGGCAACAGCTCGGTGGCCGAGGCCGCGCGGGGTGAGGCCCACGGGGCGGGCGGCGCGGCCCTCGGCGGGGGCGAGCCCGAGCGGGACGAGACCCTGACCCATCCGCGCTGCGTCTTCCAGGTGCTCAAGCGGCACTACGCCCGCTACACACCCGAGACGGTCGAGCGGATCTGCGGGGTGCCGCAGGAGCTGTTCCGCCAGGTGTGCGAGCTCGTCACGGACAACTCCGGCCGGGAACGGACCACGGCCTTCGCCTACTCGGTCGGCTGGACCCAGCACACCGTGGGCGTGCAGTACATCCGCGGCGCCGCCGTGCTGCAGAGCCTGCTCGGCAACATCGGCCGGCCGGGCGGCGGCATCCTCGCCCTGCGCGGGCACGCCTCCATCCAGGGGTCGACGGACATCCCCACCCTCTTCAACCTGCTGCCCGGCTACATCCCGATGCCGCACGCGCACAAGAACGAGGACCTGAACGCGTTCGTGCGGGCGGAATCCGCGCGCAAGGGCTACTGGGGCAACATGCGCGCCTACCTGGTGAGCCTGCTCAAGGCGTACTGGGGGAAGGCCGCGACCGCGGAGAACGACTTCTGCTTCGACTACCTGCCGCGGCTGACCGGATCCCACTCCACCTATGAAACGGTCATGGCCCAGCTGGAGGGAATCTGCAAGGGGTACTTCCTCATGGGCGAGAACCCCGCGGTCGGCTCGGCCAACTCGAAGATGCAGCGGCTGGGCATGGCCAACCTGGACTGGCTCGTCGTGAGGGACTTCTCCCTGATCGAGTCGGCCACCTGGTGGAAGGACGGCCCGGAGATCGAGACGGGAGAGCTGTGCACGGAGGACATCGGCACCGAGGTGTTCTTCCTGCCGGCCGCCGCACACACCGAGAAGGACGGCAGCTTCACCAACACCCAGCGCCTGCTGCAGTGGCACCACCAGGCCGTCGAACCGCCGGGCGAGGCACGCAGCGACCTGTGGTTCACCTTCCACCTCGGGCGTCTCATCCGGGACAGGCTCGCCTGGTCCACCGACCCGGTGGACCGGCCGGTGCTCGACCTCACCTGGGACTATCCCACCAAGGGCGAGACGGCGGAGCCGGACGCGGAGGCCGTCATCGCCGAGATCAACGGGCGCGACGCCGAGGGGAACCCGCTGGCCTCCTACGAGCAGCTCAAGGACGACGGTTCCACCGCCTGCGGCTGCTGGATCTACTGCGGGGTCCACGCCGGCGGCGTCAACCGGGCGGCTCGCCGCAAGCCCGGCGAGCGGCAGGACTGGATCGCGAACGAGTGGGGCTGGGCCTGGCCGGCCAACCGCCGCATCCTCTACAACCGCGCCTCGGCGGACCCCGACGGCAGGCCGTGGAGCGAGCGCAAGGCGCTGGTGTGGTGGGACGAGGAGGCGGGGCGGTGGACGGGCCACGACATCCCCGACTTCACGAAGGACAAGCCACCCGGCCACCGGGCCCCGCGGGACGCGACCGGGCCCGAGGCGCTCTCGGGCACCGACCCGTTCATCATGCAGGCCGACGGCAAGGCATGGCTGTTCGTGCCCGCCGGGCTCACCGACGGACCGCTGCCCACCCACTACGAGCCGCAGGACTCGCCCTTCCCCAACCTGCTGTACGGTCGGCAGCGCAATCCGGTGCGGCAGTTGCTGCCACCGCATCCGGACAACCGCTACCAGCCCAGCGGCACCGAGCCGGGCTCGGAGGTGTTCCCGTACGTCGCCACCACCTACCGGCTCACCGAGCACCACACCGCGGGCGGCATGTCCCGCTGGCAGCCCTGTCTGGCGGAGCTGCAGCCGGAGTTCTTCTGCGAGGTGTCGCCCCGGCTCGCAGCCGAGCGGGGGCTGGAGCACACCGGATGGGCGACGATCGTCAGCGCCCGGGCCGTGATCGAGGCACGGGTGCTGGTCACCGACCGCGTGCCGCCACTGACCGTGCACGGGCGCACCCTGCACCAGGTGGGGCTGCCCTACCACTGGGGGCCGAACGGCTACAGCACGGGCGACGCCGCCAACGAGCTGCTGCACATGTCGCTCGACCCGAACACCCATATCCAGGAGTCCAAGGCGTTCGCCGTCGACATCCGGCCGGGCCGCCGTCCACGGGGCCCGGCGGCCGTGGAGCTGGTCCGCGCCTACCGGGCGCGGGCCGGTATCGACGAGCGCACCGGCACGGAACCCTGACCCCGTCGCGGCCGTGCGCGGGCCGGGCCGCGACGGGGTCAGCGGAGCACGACCGGGTGCGGTCCGCGCTCGACGAGTTCCCCCACCACCGGGGCCCCGGGCACCTCCCCCGCCACCAGCAGACCGCCCGAGGTCTGGGCGTCGGCCAGGAGCAGACGGGTGTCCGCGTCGACGGTCCCGAAGTCCGTGCCGGTCGCCACCCACTCCAGATTGCGCCGGGTGCCGCCGCTGACGTACCCGGCGCGCACCGCCTCCCGGGCCCCGTCGAGGTAGGGCACGGCGGCGGTGTCGACCACGGCGGTCACCCCGGACGCCCGGGCCAGCTTGTGCAGGTGGCCGAGGAACCCGAAGCCGGTGACGTCGGTGGCGCACACCGCACCGGCGGCCAGGGCCGCAGCGGCCGCGTCCCGGTTGAGGGCCACCATCGTGGCCACGGCGTGGCCGAACCGCTCCCCGGTGGCCTTGTGGCGGTTGTTGAGCACGCCCAGGCCGAGGGGCTTGGTCAGCGACAGCGGCATGCCGGGGCGCCCGGTGTCGTTGCGCAGCAGTC
This sequence comes from Streptomyces caeni, assembly GCF_042678285.1. Classification (NCBI taxonomy): domain Bacteria; kingdom Bacillati; phylum Actinomycetota; class Actinomycetes; order Kitasatosporales; family Streptomycetaceae; genus Streptomyces; species Streptomyces caeni. The sequence continues at coordinate 137,754 of NZ_JBHUDX010000083.1, read as the reverse complement.
GGGAGGGGTCGGCCAGGCCGGTGACGGCCATCCCGTACTTCGGTTCGGGGTCGTCCACGCTGTGGCCGCCTCCCACATGGCAGCCCGCCGCGGCGGCGACGTCCAGTCCGCCGCGCAGCACCTCGCGGGCCAGGTCGAGCGGCAGGACGTCGCGGGGCCAGGCGAGGAGGTTGACGGCCAGGACCGGACGGCCGCCCATCGCATACACGTCGGACAGGGCGTTGGCCGCGGCGATGCGTCCCCAGTCGTAGGGATCGTCGACGACGGGGGTGAAGAAGTCGGCCGTGGACACCACCGCCCGGTCCGTCGCGCCGTCTCCCCCGGGCAGCGTGACGACGGCCGCGTCGTCGCCGGTGGCCGCCCCGACGAGGAGCGGGAAGTCGGTCGTGGGCGGGAGCGCGGCGGACAACGCGCCGAGCACGTCCTCCAGTTCACCCGGCGGGATCTTGCAGGCGCAGCCGCCGCCGTGGGCGAACTGCGTGAGCCGTACGGGCGTTTCGCGCGTCGGGGTCATGCGGGCACTCCTGGGTGGGTCGCGGATGGTGCCGGGACTTCTGGGTAGCCTGGCGGTGTGATGGAGGCGTGTGGGTGCCTGGTGGCCCTCCCGGTCTTCAAAACCGAGGTGCCCGAGGATCTCGGGCAGGCGGGTTCGATTCCCGTCCGCCTCCGCTCCTCACACCGGTCCGGCAGCGGCGGCGCTGATCGTCCACACGTTCCGTGTGCCCGTGGGCGTCCAGGTACTCCAGCAGCGGCACGGCCACCCTGCGCGTGGTGCCGAGGGCCCGCCGTGCCTCGCTCAGGGTGAACGGCTGCGGCAGGCGGCCGAGTACGGCGACGGCTCGGGCGTCCGCGCCCGGCAGCAGCAGGATGCCGTCGCCGACCCTCAGCAGTGCCCCCGCCGAGACGGCGGCGGCCACCGCCTTGCGGTCGAGTCCCAGTTCGCTGAGGCGACCTGCTTCCGGCGCTTGGAACGGTGCCCGCGCCAGCTCGCGCCGCACGGCGTCGACGGCTGCCCGGACGGCCGGCGGCAGTGTCGGCCGGATACCGCCGGGACCGTACAACCGGCCCTGCCGGCACCGCAGTTCACCGGTGCCTGGCGTCTCGGCGAGCGCGTCGACCAGGGCCCGGTCGGGCAGTTCGAGCAGGCGGCGGGCCGCCTCGGCCGGCAGGCCGGGCTCCAGCGGGTGCCGCTGTGCGTGGCGCTCCACCTCGGCGGCCAGGCGTTCCCTCAGTCCCGCCCAGTGGGCCTCGTCGGCCAGCCAGTCCCCGGTGACGGGCGCGGTGGGTGGGGGCACTCCCATCGCCAGCAGCTCCGAGCGGCGTACGAGCCCGCGCCGCCGGAGTTCCGCCGCGCCGTCGGGACGGCCGGTCATGGCCGCCAGCTCCGCCGCCCGGACCCGTCCGGCCCCTCGTCGCTTCAGCGGTGGGGGACGCACGTCCAGGACGGTCACGCCGCAGGGTGTGCGCCGGCCGCCGGGCTCGCGCAGGACCGCACGGTCCCCGACGCGCAGGGGCAGTTCCCGGACGAGGGTCAGTCGGGCGGTGTCCTCGCCGAGCGGGCGGACGGTCACCGGCACGGCGGCCGTCCCGATGTGCAGGGTGGCCGTCCGGGGCAGCTCACCGACCGGCTCCCCGGTGACCCGGACGTCGATCAGGCCGGTGCGCAGCCAGCGGTCCGGTGACAGCAGCACCTGTCCCCGGCGCAGGGAGCCGTCGCGGGGGCCGTGCACGTTCACGGCCACGCGCGCCACACCGCTGACGGCGGACCGCTCCTCGTGCAGGCACTGCAGCCCACGCACCCGCAGCACGGCCGGGCCGTCCCCGGTCACCAGGTGGTCGCCGACGCGCAGGGTGCCCGCACCGAGCGTGCCCGTCACCACGGTGCCGTGACCGCGCACCGTGAAGGCGCGGTCCAGCCACAGCCGCACGTCCGCGTCGGCCGGCGGGTCGGGCAGCGAGCCGGCCAGCCGGCCCAGCCGCGTGCGCAATTCGTCCAGCCCGGCGCCGGTGACCGCGCTCACCGCCTCGGACGGCACCCGGCCGAGTGAGGTGGCCTCCATGCGTGCGACGGCGTCGGCGCGCACGGAGGCGGGGTCCGCCAGGTCGCTGCGGGTCACCGCGAGCACGGCGTGCCGCACCCCGAGCGCGTCGAGGATCGCCAGGTGCTCCTGCGACTGCGGCTGCCAGCCCTGGTCGGCGGCGACCGCGAACAGCACCGCGGGGACGGGTCCGACCCCGGCCAGCATGGTGGGGACGAACCTCTCGTGGCCCGGCACGTCCACGAAGGCGAGGTGCCTCCCGTCGGGGCCGAGCCGGGTCCAGACGAATCCGAGGTCGAGGGTCAGCCCCCTGCGCCGCTCCTCCTCGAAGCGGTCGGGTTCCATCCCGGTCAGCGCCCGCACCAGGGCGGACTTGCCGTGGTCAACGTGCCCGGCGGTGGCCAACACCCGCACAGCAGCTACCTCCCCGCGGCCGCGCGCACGGCCTCTGCCAGCCGTTCGTCGTCCCGCGGCGGCACCGCCCGCAGATCGAGCAGGCACCGCCCCGCCTCCAGGCGCCCGACGACGGGCACGGGGCCCGTGCGCAGGGCGGCCGCGTACGGCTCCGGCAGGGACAGGGCCGCGCTGGGCAGCGTCACGCCCGGGGCCCCGCCGCCGCCCACCGTGGCGGCGCTCCCGACGGCCCGTACGTCGATGCCGTGCGCGCCGAGGGCGGAGGCGAGCTGTTCGGCGCGGCGCATGAGCCCCGCCGGGTCGGCGGCCAGTGCGGCGGCGGTCGGGGTGTCGGGGCCGGTCAAGGTCGCCTCCAGGGCGGCCAGGGTCAGCTTGTCCACGCGCAGCGCGCGGGCCAGGGGATGGCGGGACACGGTGCGGACCACGGGCTCCGCTCCGAGCAGCAGCCCGCACTGGGGGCCGCCGAGGAGCTTGTCCCCACTGGCGGTGACAAGGGCGGCGCCCGCCGCCAACTGGCCCTGCGCATCGGGCTCTTCGGGCAACAGCGGATGCGGGGCGAGCAGCCCGGAGCCGATGTCGACGACCACGGGCACGCCCAGCGCCGCCAGTTCACCGGTCCCGGCGGCGCGCGTGAACCCGGTGATGCGGAAGTTGGAGGGGTGCACCTTCAGCACGAAACCCGTGTCCGGGCCGATCGCGGCGGCGTAGTCGGCGGCGGTCGTGCGGTTGGTGGTGCCGACCTCGCGGAGCCGGGCCCCGGTGGAGACCAGCAGGTCCGGCAGCCGGAAACCGTCCCCGATCTCGACCATCTCGCCGCGGCTGATGACGATGTCCTTTCCCGCGGCGAGCGCGGTGGCGGCCAGGACCAGGGCGGCGGCGCCGTTGTTGACGACGTGCGCGGCACCGGCGGACGGCACGCGCCCGCACAGCGCGGCCAGGGCGGTGCGCCCGCGGCGGGCCCGTACGCCGGTCGGCAGGTCCAGTTCGACGTCCGCGGCCCCGGCCGCCTCCTGCACGGCCCGGCGGGCCGCCGGGGACAGCGGCGCCCGCCCGAGGTTGGTGTGCAGCAGTACCCCGGTGGCGTTGATCACCGGGCGCAGTCCGCCGACCGTGGGGGGCAGCAGGGCGAGGGCCGTGTCCCGTACCTGTTCCGGTGGGATGGTGCCGTCGCGCGCCCGCTGCTGCGCCTGCCGGACCGCCGTCTTGACCACACCCGGCCCCAGCCGGCGCACCGCCTCCGCAAGGCGGGGGTCGCCCAGGACGGCGTCGGTACGGGGAACGCGGCGTCGCGCGTCGGTCGCCTCGTCGGCCCTTTCCCGTGTGACCCGCCGCTCCATGCAGCCACTCCTTCTCCGGCCCGGCCTGTCGGGGCTGTCCGGGGAAACCCCATCGTCTCCCAGTGCCCACGGCCGGCCGCACGACACGCCGCGACGGCACCGGGCCGGAGCGACGACACGCCGGAGCGGCTCCCCGGCACCCCCCGTTCAGGCCGGTCGCGCTCCCTGTACGCGCCGCGCGGCGGCCCACCTGGCGTCCGGGCCGAGCCCCGGACGGCCGGTGTCGGGCCGGAGTGTGCCGCCGACCGGCGACAGGGTGCCGTCGAACAGCAGGCGCTCGACGCGCACGTGGTCGTGGAAGTACTCCAGGTGCCACAGCCGGCGCACCGCGCAGAAGACACGGGCGGAAACGGCCGGGGCGCAGCGCGCGGACAGGTCGAGGTGCTGTGCCGCGGACAGGCCCACGACCTCCGGCACCCCGTGATCCCGCCGCAGCGGGTGACGTCCGCCTGGAGCCAGTCCACCCCGGGGCCGTCCGCGAGGCTGACGAAGTCCCGCAGGGTGAAGGGGTACTGGCCCGCGGCGATGTCCACCCGCTCCGGCCCCCGTTCGCGCAGCAGCCGCAGGCCCGTCAGGTCCGCGGAGCCGACGGGTTCCTCGAACCACCGCACCTCCCACTCGTCGTGGGACCTGCGCGCACGGTAGAGCGCCTCCTTGCGGCCGAGCGAGCCGTTGGCGTCGGTGAAGGCCTCCGTCGCGTCACCGGCCGCCTCGCGCACGGCGGTCGGCCGCTGCGGGTCGTGGTCGGGCTCCGCGATGTCTTCAGCTTCACCCGGGTGACAGCCTGGCCTCGGGGTCCCACAGGGCCACGTCCACCGCGGACAGCCATGAAGCCGGCTCCGGGGCGCCCGGCGTTGCGGATCCGCTCGCCCGTCGGCCGCCACAAGGCCGGCGGCGGGCAGGCGCGGTCCCCGCGCTGCAGCGGGGCCGGCTGCGAGCAGGTGAACGAGGCGACCGACACGTCCCCGTACGTGTACCCCAACCCGGTCCTCCCGCCGCCGTGCACCCGTACCGGGACGAGGGCCGTGGCCTCCCCCTCCAGGGCGCCGGCCCTGCTCCTTGCCGTTCGGGCCGTCCGCGGGGACCTCGAAGGCGTGAGCGTCGACACCGTCGATGCGGCACTCGTCCACTGCGGCCACCAGCGTCATGACGCCGCTCCTCGGGACGTGTCCCTGCCGTCGCCACCGACTGCCCCGGGGGCCGTCCCCGTAGACGGCGGGGAGGGGCATGGACCGGCCGCGTCGAGGAGCTGCGCCATCCGCGCCATGAGGTCGTCGCGGAAGAGCGCCCGGCCGTGGCGGACCCGGCGTTCCCGGTCGGGACCGGGTGCGGTGAGCCGCTCCAGCGCGCCGAGCAGACCGGACTCGTCGGCGGCCAGGTCGGAGAGGCCGAGGGCGGCCATCCGCCGTACGCCGTCCGCGCCGTGGCCGGGCAGGGGGCGGTATCCCACCACCGGCAGACCCGCGGCGAGGGCCTGGACGGCGGTCTGCCCGGCCGCGTTGTCCACCAGGGCGCGGGCGGCATGCATCAGGCCGGGCATGTCGGCGACCCAGCCCAGGGTGAGGACACCCGGGGTCTGGGGCAGGCGGCCGCGCAGCCGGTCGTTGCGGCCGCACAGCACCACCGGGAGGAAGCCGCGCCCTGCCAGCAGGGCGGCGGTCGCCGCGAGGCGCGAGCCGGCCCCCCACGCGCCCGCGGAGAGCAGGACGGGCGGGCGCCCGGGACCGTGAAGGGCGAAGCGCCGCGACCACTGCTCCGCCCCGGGGGCGGGTGCGGAGAAAGCGGGGGCCACGACCGGACCGGCCGTCTCGGCGGGCGTGGCGATGTCCTCGCGCACCGCGCGCGCCGCTTCGTCGGTGAGGCAGAGGTAGCGGTCGTTGCCGGGGTGGAGCCACTGCCGGTGGACGGAGAAGTCGATGAGGAAGACGGCGCTCGGCACCCGGAGCAGCCCCCGGGAGCGGAGATGGCCCGTCAGCTGCGCGGCCAGATGGAATACGGGTACCACCAGGTCCGCACCGGTGCGGTCCGCCAGACGCGTGAGGCGGCCGGCCGCGAGCCGGGCCAGCGGGACACCGCTGGGGCGGCGGCCGGTCCCGCGGCGGAGGAACACCTGGTAGAGGCCACCGTAGGCCCAGGGAAAGTGCCGTACCGACGCCTGGTAGAAGGCCCGCAGTCCGCCGCCCAGGCCGTACGGCAGCAGCCGCAGCACATCCACCACCGCTGTCCGGTGGCCGTGCTCCCGCAGGCGGCGCGCGAGTTCGGCGGCCACCGTGTCGTGTCCGGCCCCCATGCTCGCGCTGATGATCAGAACCCGCCGCGCCCCCTGCGCGGACCGTGCGGCGGGGTTCCGGTCGCTCGCGTCGCCCGACGCGGACACACAGGGGAAGATGTTCACGTTGGTACCCATTGTCCCTGTCGTGCTCCCCGAAACGTCCGCCCACTCCGCGTTCCGTCAGACCGAGGCGAGCGGGTCCCGCCCGTCCGCCTCCTCCCGTACGAACCCGGGAGCGTTCGCATCCCGCCCGCCGTCCGGGGTTCGCCTTCGCAGCCGAGGTCAGCCGTCATGTCCCAAGCTCCCTCCCGCGCTCGATCCGCCCCCGTGCTGTCCGAAGGCGACCCTGGCCCGGCCGCAGGCCCCGCCGAGCGCCGGTCACCCGCCGACCGGGCCGCCCATCGGGGCACAGCGCTGGTGACCGGTGCGTCGTCCGGCATCGGCGCCGCCGTGGCGCGCCGACTGGCCGCCGAGGACGACTGGCACCTGGTGCTCAACGGGCGTGACACGGCGCGACTCGCGCGCGTCGCCGAGCAGGCGTCGGCCGCCGCCTTTCCCGCGGATCTCACCCACCCGGGTGCCGAACGGCGGCTGGCCGAGTTCGCCCTCCGTCGCGCCGGCCGGGTGGACCTGCTGGTGGCCTGCGCCGGGATCGGCTGGGCCGGCGACTTCGGCGCCATGCCCCGGTCGGCGATCGACGACGTGGTCGACGTGGATCTGCTGAGCACGGTGCGCCTGGTACGGCATCTGCTGCCGCACATGGTCGCGGCCGGCTCCGGACGCGTGGTGCTGGTCGGATCGCTGGCCGGCGTCGTCAGCGTCCGCGGCGAGGCCGTCTACTCCGCCGCCAAGGCGGCGCTCGCCGCGTTCTCCGACGCCCTGCGGTACGAACTGCGCGGTACGGGCGTGGGAATCACCCATGTGGTCGCAGGGGTGGTGGACACACCGTTCTTCGAGCGCCGGGGCGCGCCCTACCGGCGGTCGTGGCCGAGGCCCGTGCCCCCCGAGCGCGTGGCGGACGCCGTCTGGTGCGCGGTCCGCCGGGGCAGGGACGAGGTCTATGTCCCCGGCTGGCTGCGCCTGCCCGCGCGGGTGCACGGCGCGGCGCCCGCCCTGTACCGGCGGCTCGCCGCCAAGTACGGATGAGCGGCAGGTGAGCGCCCTCACCGTCGTCCTCGCGCTGCTCTCGGCACTGACCAACGCCTCGGCGTCCGTCCTGCAGCGGCGGGCGGCGGCGGCCGAACCCGGCGGCGGCCCCGGGCTGCGGCACGCCGTACGCTGGCTGGCGCATGTCCTGCGGCGACCGCACTGGGTGGCGGGCGCGGCCCTGCTCGCGCTGACCACGGTGCTGCAGGCGGCCGCACTGGCCACGGGCAGCCTGGCCGTGGTTCAGCCGTTGCAGGCCAGTGAGTTGCTGTTCACCCTCGCCGTCGGCGGTGTGGTCTTCCATCACCGTCCGAGCCGCCGGACCTGGCTGGCGTTCGCGGCGCTCGCCGCCGGCCTGGCCCTCTTCCTGGGCGCGGCCACCCCCTCCGCCGGCCGGTCCACCGCGTGGCCGGGGCGCTGGCTACCCACGGGAGGCACGGTGCTGTGCGTGATCGCCGCCCTCGCCGCGGCGTCCTTCCTGGTGAAGGGCGCGCCGCGAGCCGCGCTGCTCGGGCTGTCGTCCGCCGTGTCGTTCTCCGCCACGGCCGCGCTGCTCAAGGAGGTCACGGGCCGTCTGGCGCACGGGCCGGGCAGCGTGCTGGCGCAGTGGCCGCCCTACGCCACGGTCGGCGTCGGACTGATCGGCTTCCTGCTGTTGCAGGGGGCGCTGCGGGCCGGGACCCTGACAGCGTCCCAGCCGGCTCTCACGCTCGGTGACGCCCTGACCAGTGTGGTGCTCGGCGGGGTGCTGTTCGACGAGCAGATCGCCCTCGGGGTGCGCGTGCTGCCCGAAGTGGTCGGTGTCGCGCTCATCGGGGCGGGGAGCATCGGGCTGGCAGGCGCCCTGGCGGTCAGCGGCACGTGGGACGTCGCGCCGACGGGACCGGACGGACCGGGTCCGGGCGCCCAGGAACCGGCGCCGCAGCGGTCGTGACACACACCGGTGGGGCGGCGTACGGACCGACTTGGGACGAGAAGGAGGCGGACAACCCGGTGTCTTTCCCTCCGCGTCTGTGTCGCGCCCGGCAGACGGCCGTCGCGCTGGCGCCGCTCGCCGCCGTCACTGCCGCGCACATCGGCCCGGCCCTGACCTGGCTGCCGGGCCCGCGGCTCCGTCTCTTCCCGGGGCTCGCCGGTGTCGGCCGCCCCGACCATGTCGCTCTCACGTTCGACGACGGCCCCGACCCGGGGTCGACCCCGCGTTTCCTCGACGCGCTGGACGACCTCGGCGTGCGAGCCACCTTCTTCGTACTGGGCGAGAGCGTCGTACGGCATCCGGCGCTGACCCGGGAAACCGCCGAGCGGGGGCACGAACTCGCGGTGCACGGCTGGACCCACGACCGCCCCTGGCTGCCCGCCGCCGCCCGGGAGAGGGCGGGGCTCGTCCGCGCGGTCCGGGCGGTGTGCGAGATCGGGGGCCGTCGGCCGCAGTGGTACCGCCCGCCGTACGGGATTCTCACGACGGCGCGCTGGGCGGCCGCTCGCGGGAGCGGGCTGCGGCCCGTCCTGTGGACCGCCTGGGCCAGGGACTGGAGTGCCGCCGCGACGCCCGAGTCCGTGCGCGCTCTGGTCGGCGCCGGCCTGCGCGGCGGGGGGACCCTGCTGCTGCACGACTCCGACCGGGTCTCCGCCCCCGACTGCTGGCGGGCGGCACTGGGGGCGCTGCCCGCCATCGTCGGCGGCTGCCGCGCGGCGGGGCTGGCGGTGGGCCCGCTGGCGGAGCACGGCACCGCGGTCGGGTGACGGGGCGGCGGCCCGTGATGCCCCGTCCGGCCGACGACCGGCCTCCGCCCCGGGGCCGCGGGGAAGGCCGGCTCCCCCACGGCCCGACACGAAGACCCAATTGGCCGTATGCACGTGCACAGCAGGCCCGGTTACGGGATCTTTGTCCGCATGAATTCCCTTCCATGGCGTTTTTCGACGGTTCGGGGTTTTTGATGGCCACACAGACGGAACCGGTCGCACTCGCACCGGTCGAAGGACGTCGGAGGTCCGGCCACGCCATCGTGTCCTGGCTGACCACGACGGACCACAAGAAGATCGGGCAGATGTACCTGGTCACCGCGTTCGTGTTCTTCCTGGCCGGCGGGGTGATGGCGCTGATGCTGCGGGCGGAGCTGGCACGGCCGGGCCTGCAGATCATGTCCAACGAGCAGTACAACCAGTTGTTCACGATGCACGGCACGGTGATGCTGCTGCTGTTCGCGACGCCGACGTTCGTCGGGTTCACCAACGTGGTGATGCCCCTGCAGATCGGGGCGCCCGACGTGGCGTTCCCCCGGCTGAACATGCTCGGCTACTGGATGTTCCTCTTCGGCAGCCTGATCGCACTCAGCGGCTTCCTCACCCCGCAGGGGGCCGCCGACTTCGGCTGGACGGCCTACACCCCGCTCAGCGGCCACATCCGCACGCCGCAGGTCGGCGGCGACCTGTGGATCCTGGGGCTCGGGTTCTCCGGGGTCGGCACCATTCTCGGCGCGGTCAACTTCCTGACCACGATCCTGTGCATGCGCGCGCCCGGTCTGACGATGTTCCGCATGCCGATCTTCACCTGGAACGCCCTGCTGACCTCGGTCCTGATCGTGCTGGTCTTCCCCCCGCTCGCGGCGACCCTGCTGGCGCTGGAGTTCGACCGCCGGTTCGGCGCCCTGATCTACGCCCCCGAGAACGGCGGCGCGATCCTGTTCCAGCATCTGTTCTGGTTCTTCGGCCACCCGGAGGTCTACGTCCTGGCGCTGCCGTTCTTCGGCGTGGTCAGCGAGATCATCCCGGTCTTCTCACGCAAGCCGATCTTCGGCTACATGGGCCTGGTCGGCGCGACGATCACCATCACGGGCCTGTCCATGAGCGTGTGGGCCCACCATATGTTCGCCACCGGCGCCGTCCTGCTGCCGTTCTTCTCCTTCCTCTCCTTCATGATCGCCGTACCCACCGGTGTGAAGTTCTTCAACTGGATCGGCACCATGTGGCGCGGCTCGCTGTCCTTCGAGACGCCCATGCTGTGGACGATGGGCTTCCTGGTCACCTTCCTCTTCGGCGGGCTGACCGGAATCTTCCTCGCCTCGCCGCCGATGGACTGGCACGTCACCGACGGCTACTTCGTGGTCGCCCACTTCCACTACACGCTCTTCGGCACGATCGTTTTCGCGACGTTCGCCGCGTACCACTTCTGGTGGCCGAAGATGACCGGCAAGATGCTCGACGAACGGCTGGGCAAGATCCACTTCTGGACCGTCTTCGTCGGCTTCCAGCTCACCTTCCTCGTCCAGCACTGGCTCGGTGTCGAAGGCATGCCCCGCCGCTACGCCGACTACCTCTCGGCCGACGGCTTCACCGCGCTGAACACCGTCTCGAGCATCGGCTCCTTCCTTCTCGGCCTGTCCACCCTGCCGTTCCTGTACAACGTGTGGAAGACCGCCAAGTACGGCAAACGCGTCGAGGTCGACGACCCCTGGGGATACGGACGTTCGCTGGAGTGGGCGACCTCCTGCCCGCCGCCGCGGCACAACTTCACCACCCTGCCCCGGATCCGCTCCGAGTCCCCCGCCTTCGAGCTGCACCATCCCGACGTGGCCGAGATCGGCTACCGCGAGTACGCCGGCGAGCGCGGCGTGACCGAGAGCCGGGGGCGCGAGGGAAACCTGCCGTGACGGGCGGCCCGGACGACAGAGCCCCCTCGGACCAGGGACGCGCACTCGCCGCCGAGGTCGAGGGCTACCTCCTCGCCCGCGCCGAGTACGACACCGCACACCGGGAGGCCGAGGCCCTCTGCGCCCGGCTCCCCTGGCTGACCACGGAGCAGGCCGAAGACCTCACACGCCACTACATCCGCCAACGCCTCGACGTCACACGCCAGATACTGACGACCATCACGCGGCGCGCCGGAGAACTGCGGGAGGAGTACGAAGCCCGCTACGCCACCCTCCGGCGCGCCCTGCTCAAGACCCACGCCGCCTTCGCCTGCGCGCTTCTGGCCGGCGCGGGCGGTCTCAGTGCGGCGCTGTGCACACTGGCCCGGTAGATCGCAGCCGCGCCGGGGTCGACGGCCGGGTCCCACGGGGAATCAGCGCGCAGCGCGCCCCGGAACGCCCTCCGCCCCCTCGCTCGCCCCAGGCACCGTGTGCCGGGCAGCACGGCTCCCCTCCGGTCCCGGCGCCGGACGGACTGCCGGTGTCCGGCACCAGGACCATCAGCCGTGCTCCCCTGACGTCAGGGTGCCCGGTCGGACGTGCTCGGCGCACTGCCGGTTCCCGGAAGAGTCCGCCCGGTTCCGTGTGCCGGTCGCACACCATGCAGGCAGCCGAAAGGCGTCCTCGGGCACGCTGCCGGACCGGCCCGCCCACGACCTCAAAGGTCCGTCGGCGACGCCCGGATCAGGGGCGGCCGGTATCGGTCCAGCCCAGCGGGTGGGCCTCCAGAACGTTCGAGACCGGGACCGGTGGCTCCCCACCCGCCTCGTTGAACACGGTCAACGCCTCGACCAGCGCGGCCCGTTGCCCGGGACCCAGCCGCTCGACGATCGCGGCGATCTCGGTACGGCGCCGCGCGGTGACGTCCACAACCGTCCGCCGCCCCTCGTCGGTCAGCCGCAGCAGGGTCTCACGACGGTTGTCCGGGTTGACCTGACGGTCGGCCAGCCCGGCAGCGATCAGGCGGTCCACCATGCGCATCGCCGTCGACGGCGCAACCTGCAGCAGGTCCGCCAGAGCGACCAGCTTCGTGGCGCCGCGCATCGACAGCACCACCAGCATCCGGAACTGGGGCAGGGTGACCCGGTCCTCGACGGCGGCCAGCGAACGAGCGGAGACCGCCACCAACAACCGCGACGCGGTCAGCACCGCACGCGTGACCGCGTCCACGTCGTCCACGCCCCTCATGAGGGTTTCACGCTCCGGCATGGCTCCTTTCTACCGCGCCGAACTGCCCGCCCAGGCGAATGATCGGAACAGATTTTCCCTTCCTGTGACCGTGCCTGCACCGGCGCCCGCACACCCGTCACCGGGCGCTGCCCCAAACGCAGTCACGCGTCCGGACATCCCCCAGAACCGCCTGGGCCGGGCTGTGCCATCCTCAAGCGGGGGAACCGAGCCGACGGCCGACCACCGCCCGGCGCCCGGGGTGGAAGCGGCACCACGCACGCGGCACAGGGCAGCGGCACGGCCGTCGGCTCGCCCCAAGGGCAAGGCCGCCGGGGACACGGCCGGACAAGGACGAAGCGGAAAGCCATACCGTCACCATGTGACGCACACCACATGGTCGCGTGCAAGTTTTACCCCGGGCAATGATCAATCCACCGGATGCATCCGTATCTCCTGGCACACACGCTCCACACCTCGGGAGGCACCATGCCCATCTCGCGCGCAGCGGGAGGAACAGCCGTCGTCGTCGGTGCGCTGGGCCTGACCCTCATCGCCCTCGCCTACCCCGCCATGCTCGGCGTCCAGACCACATCCGGCTCCCCGAACCTCGTCATCGCCAACACCCGTTACGGCCCCCTGACCGAGGCGGACCGCGACTTCGTCGTCAAGGTCCGCTCGGCCGGGCTGTGGGAGTACCCGCTCGGCGAACTGGCCATCGCGAAGGGCTCGACGCCGGAGATGAAGGAGGCCGGCAAACACCTGGTCGTCGGTCACGCCGGACTCGACGAGCTGTGCCGCAAGATCGCCCCGGAGCTGGGCATCACCCTGCCCAACCAGGCCACCCCGCAGCAGCAGCAGTTCGTGGCGACCTCGCAGGCCGCCTCCGGCAAGCAGTTCGACACCACGGCCGCCAACATCATGCGCGTGACCCACGGTCAGATCTTCCCGACCATCGCCAAGATCCGCGCCACCACCAAGAACACCCTCGTGCGTCAGCTCGCCGACCTGGCCAACGACACCGTCCTCGACCACATCACGGTGCTGGAGAAGACCGGTGTGGTCAACTTCGACCAGGTCCTCTTCCAGCAGACCACCCCGCCGAAGCTTCCCAAGGAGCAGCTCACCCCGCCGCCGCCCGCACCCGGCGCACCGGTCGTCGCCCTCACCCCCCGCCCCGACCTGAACGTGAACACCGTCTCCCCGACGCCCAGCCCGGCGATCGGCTGATCAGCGCAGGGGCAGCCGCGACGGCTCCAGGGCGACCGGAAGCCTCTCCAGCCCCCGGAAGGCGGGGAAGGGAACCTTCAGCCACTCCGCCTCGTCCGGGGAAACGGCGAGATCGATGGCCGGGAACCTCTCGAAGAGCGTGGTCACCGCGATCCGCATCTCCATCCTGGCCAGGGGCGCGCCGAGGCAGTAGTGCGGACCGCTGCCGAAGCCGAGGTGGGAACTCTGCAGTCCCTTCCTCCGCACGTCGAAGGTGTCGGGCGAGGCGAACCTCTCCGGGTCCCGGTTGGCGGAAGCCACCGAGACCTGGACGAGTGAGCCCTTGGGGATGGTGGTGTCCCTGAGCGTGATGTCCTCAAGCGCGTGCCGGAACGTCGCGTTCTCGACGGAGCCCTCATAGCGGATGATCTCCTCGATCGCGTTCGGCAGGAGTTCCGGGTCCGCCAGGACCGCCTGGAGCTGATCGCGATGGGTCAGCAGGTTGAACACGGCGTTGCCGATGAGGTACGCCGTCGTCTTGTGGCCGGCGAAGAGCAGCACCCACAGGGTCGACAGGAGCTCGCCGTCGGTCATGGCCCCCTGTTCGTCCTGGGTCCGGATGAGCGCGCCCAGCAGATCGTCCGTCGGTTCCCGGCGCCTGCGCGCGATGAGGTCCACGAAATACTCCCGCAGCGCCCCTTCGGCCAGCGCCAGTTTCTCCTTGTCCTCTTTGCTGAATCCCGTGCGCGCCACCACGGCGCACCATTTCTGCATGTCCGCCCGCTCGCCCTCGGGAATTCCCAGGAGTTCACAGATCACGATGAGCGGGAGTGGGAAGGCGAAAGACGACAGCAGGTCGATGGGGACACTCGTGGAGCAGTTTCCCAGCAGTTCGTCGGCGATCTCCTGGATACGGGGACGCAGGGATTCGATACGACGGGGGCTGAACGCACTGTTGACGATGCGGCGCAGCCGGGTGTGTTTGGGCGGGTCCGAGAAGAGCATGTTGTCGTCGAGGGCGATGGACGAGTCACCGAAGATGGTGTGGTAGGCGTCCATGGCCGCGTACATGTCCTTGCTGATGCGCGGATCCGTCAGGGCCGCCTTGGCGTCGTCGTACCGCGTGATCAGGTAGGTTTCCACGCCGTGCGGCGGAGACAGACGGCACACGGGGGCCGACTCGCGCAGGCGCGCGTACACCGGATGGGGGTCGGCGCGGTAGGCGGCCGAGCCGCGCGATGCCGCCGCGATCGCCTGCTCCGTTGATTCCACGCCGTCCCGTTCGTCGAGCTGAGTCATTTTCCGGCCTTTCTGAGGTATTCGCGTCGCGGCCACGGGACAGCGATGCCTGAGGTTCGGTCACTCATTCCCCGGCAGGGTCTTGGCCACAAACGCGATTCACCCGATCGACGGCGCGGGACGGGCCGGGCGTCGGCCGTCGTCGTACCGGGGTGGTGGTCGGGCTGAAAGTTGGCTCGCTGTTCGGGTGACTGCCGGATATGCCCCGGCACCGCGTGGCAAAAGGACAGGGAACCAGCCATGGCAGCCCGGGCCGCTTCCTCGCAAGGCTGCTGACCGCAGAGGAGAACACCCCATGAATGAACGCGGCGACGACTACGTGCCCGTCCTGGTCGTAGGGGGCTCGCTCGTAGGCTTGTCCGCATCCGTTTTCCTCGGACGTCTCGGCATCCGGCACCGTGTCGTCGAACGCCATGCGGCCACGTCGGCACATCCGCGTGGCCGCGGCAACAACATGCGGACGATGGAACTCTTCCGGACCGCGGGGCTCGAACCGCAGATCCGGAAAGCCGCGGCCACCCTGTCGAAGAACCATGGAATTCTGCAGGTGGACACCCTGCGCGGCGGGAGCCGGCGATGGCTTTCGGCACGGATCACGGGCCGGCCGCCCGAGGCCGACCTCTGTTCGACGATCCGGTGCGCCTGCAGTCAGAACGACCTGGAACCCGTACTGCTGCAGGGCGCCCGCAACCTGGGCGGGGACGTGCGCTTCAGCACGGAGCTGCTGTCGTTCACACAGGACGCCCACGGTGTGCGGGCCGTCGTCCAGGCCCGGGATTCCGGCGAGGTCTCCACGGTGGCAGCTGACTACCTCTTCGCCGCCGACGGCCCCCGCAGCCCTGTGCGCCAGCGGCTCGGTATCGAGCACTCGGGATCGGGAGATCTGTTCCACAACATCAGCATCACCTTCCGCAGCAAGCTGCTGCGCGAGGTGGCGGGAGAGCAGCTCTTCGTGGTCTGCTACGTCACCGACCCGGACGGCGAGGGGGTCCTGCTGCCCGTGGACAACGAGGAGCAATGGGTCTTCCATCTGCCGTGGTTTCCCGAGCGCGGCCAGACACTGGACCACTTCACCGACGACCGGTGCGTCGAGCACATCCGGGCGGCGGCCGGAGTGCGCGACCTGGATGTCGAGGTCACCGGAAAGGCCCCCTGGCACGCTGCGGACCGCGTGGCGAACAGCTATCGCGACGGACGGGTGTTCCTCATGGGCGACTCCGCCCACGAAATGCCGCCGACGGGCGCGTTCGGCTCCAACACCGGTATTCAGGACGCGCACAATCTCGCCTGGAAGATCGCCGCGGTGCTGCGCGGCTGGGCGGACCCCGCCCTGCTCGACAGTTACGAGGCCGAACGCCGGCCGGTGGCGCAGGCGACGAGCGCGCGCGCCACGGAGCAGGCGGCCCGGGAACAGCACCCCGGCTACACCGCGAGGTCGGCGTCGAACGAGGCCACCGACCTGATGACCACGGCGCTGGGCTACCGCTACGCCTCGGCGGCGGTGATCGGCGCGCCCGCGGACGAGCCCCTCATCCCGGACCGCCTGCGGTTGAGCGCCGAGCCCGGTACGCGTGCGCCGCACATGTGGGTCGCCCGCAACGGGGCGACCGTGTCCACCATCGATCTGTACGAGCGGTCGTTCGTCCTGCTCTGCGAGCGCCCGGGCTGGCGCGCCGCCGCCCGGAGCGTGGGTGCGAAGCTCGATGTGCCTCTCGACTCCTACACCGTCGGCAGCGGCGCGGGATACGACCTTGACACCGGCGACGGTCCGGAGTGGTCGTCGGTGCACGGCACGACACCGGAGGGCGCGGTCCTCGTGCGGCCGGACGGCTTCGTCGCCTGGCGGACCGATGACGAGCCCTCGGACATGGAGAGGTCGCTGAGCGACGTTCTTCTGCGGATTCTCGGGCGCTGACCATGGCACCGCTGCAGACGGCCGCGGAGGCGGCCCCCGGAGCCGACAGGGACGACGACGCGTCGGCGGACGGCGATGCGCGCCGG
The DNA here is from genome assembly GCF_042678285.1 of Streptomyces caeni. Taxonomy (NCBI): domain Bacteria; kingdom Bacillati; phylum Actinomycetota; class Actinomycetes; order Kitasatosporales; family Streptomycetaceae; genus Streptomyces; species Streptomyces caeni. The sequence goes on along the minus strand of NZ_JBHUDX010000083.1, from coordinate 121,181 downwards.
GCGCGAGTGGACGTCCACCATCACTACACCGCACCGGAATGGCTCGACTGGGCCGAGCGCAACGACATCGTCCAGCGCCGGAACCTGCCGCCCTGGACCCGGTGGGACCTCGACACGGCCCTCGCGGTGATGGACGGCGCGGGCATCCGGACCAGCGTGCTGACCGTCGCCATGCTGGGAAGGCTCCGGGACCCGAAGGCGCGCAAGGAGAGCGCCCGCCTCGCCCTGCGATCCGCCGGCGACCTCGTCGCCAGCCACCCCGATCGCTTCGCGTTCTACACCCCGGTCTTCCTGGAGAGCCACGACCTGTCGGCCTGGTCGGTCGGTTACGGAATGGACGAGCTCGGGGCGGTCGGAGTCAGCGTCCGGACAAGCGTCGGGGGCGTCCATCTGGGCCATCCCTCCCACGAGAGGATCCTGGCGGAACTCGACGAACGCTCGGCCGTGATCAGCACGCATCCGATGGAGGTGCCCGGAGGCGGCGGAGGACTCGACGGTGTCCCGCCGTTCCTGTGCGACTTCCTGATGGACACCACTCAGGCGGCCATCAGCCTCATCATGAACGGGACCCTGGACCGCTACCCGAATCTCACGTTCATCCTGCCGCACGGAGGCGGCTTCCTCCCCTACATCGCCAGCCGCGTCGAACTCTTCGCCCACTGTCTGACGCCGAAGGTGGAAGCGGCGCGGGTCCGCGACTACCTGCACCGGTTCTACTACGACACGGCCGGGCCCATGTCGCCGTCGGCCACGCCGACCCTGCTGTCCGCCGTGGGTTCCTCCCGGATCCTGTACGGCAGCGACTGGCCCCCCACCCCGTCCCACCTGGTCACCGGCGTCACCGCGCCGTCGCTCGACAACGACCCGGCCCTCGACGAGGAGCAGCGCCGTCGCATCAACCGTGACAACGCTCACGGTCTCCTCCCCTCGCTCACCGCGGGGCACCGGCCCTCTGGGAGCCCGTCTGACAACCCGGACCAGCAGGGAGCTAGCATGTGAGCACCGCCTAGCTCGAAAGATAAACCTGTGACTGTCTACGAGGACTCGTTCACCAACTGGAAGTACCGCGAGGAGACCGCGGAGTCGATGATCCCGATCATCGGGAAGCTGCACAGGGAGCGGGACGTCACGGTCCTGCTCCACAGCCGCTCCTTGGTGAACAAGTCGGTGGTCAGCATCCTCAAAACCCACCGATTCGCCCGGCAGATCGACGGGGAGGAACTGTCGGTCACCGAGACCATGCCGTTCCTCCAGGCACTCACCACGCTGGACCTCGGCCCCTCCCAGATCGACATCGGCATGCTCGCGGCGACGTACAAGACCGACGACCGCGGTCTGTCGGTTGAGGCGTTCACCGCCGAGGCCGTGGCCGGCGCGACAGGCGCCAACAAGATCGAGAGCCGCGAGCCGCGTGATGTCGTCCTCTACGGGTTCGGCCGCATCGGCCGGCTCCTCGCCCGTCTGCTCATCGAGAAGGCCGGTTCGGGCAACGGCCTGCGGCTGCGCGCCATCGTCGTCCGCCAGGCCGCCGGCCAGGACCTGGTCAAGCGGGCCTCGCTGCTGCGCCGTGACTCGATCCACGGTCAGTTCCACGGCACGATCACCGTCGACGAGGCGAACAGCACGATCGTCGCCAACGGCCATGAGATCAAGGTGATCTACTCCGACGACCCGACGTCGGTGGACTACACGGCGTACGGCATCAAGAACGCCATCCTCATCGACAACACCGGCAAGTGGCGCGACCGCGAGGGCCTGTCGAAGCATCTGCGCCCCGGCATCGACAAGGTCGTCCTGACCGCGCCGGGCAAGGGCGACGTCCCCAACATCGTCCATGGCGTCAACCACGACACCCTCAAGCCCGACGAGCAGATCCTGTCGTGTGCGTCCTGCACCACCAACGCGATCGTCCCGCCGCTGAAGGCGATGGCGGACGAGTACGGCGTCCTGCGCGGCCACGTGGAGACGGTCCACTCGTTCACCAACGACCAGAACCTGCTGGACAACTACCACAAGTCCGACCGCCGCGGCCGCTCGGCTCCGCTCAACATGGTCATCACCGAGACCGGTGCCGCCTCCGCCGTCGCCAAGGCACTGCCCGACCTCAAGGCGAAGATCACCGGCAGCTCGATCCGTGTCCCGGTGCCGGACGTCTCGATCGCGATCCTCAACCTGCAGCTCGGGCGCGAGACGACCCGCGAGGAGGTCCTCGACTATCTGCGTGAGGTGTCGCTGACCTCGCCGCTCAGGCGCCAGATCGACTTCATCAGCGCCCCCGACGCGGTCTCCAGCGACTTCATCGGCTCGCGCCACGCCTCGATCGTCGACGCGGGCGCCACCAAGGTCGAGGACGACAACGCGATCCTCTACCTCTGGTACGACAACGAGTTCGGCTACTCCTGCCAGGTCATCCGCGTCGTCCAGTACGTCTCCGGGGCGGAGTACCCGACCTACCCGGCCCCGGCGGTCTGAGGCCGGGCCGTACCACTCGCGGTGCCGCCGGCCGGCAGGCCCGGCCGACGGCGCTGCGTCCGCCTCAGGCCGGCGGGTCGCCGGTCAGGGCTGTACCGGCATGCTCCAGCAGTTGGAGGTGGCCGGCTTGCCGGACAGCCGGTCGGTCAGCCACGAGACGGCATCGCCCTGGTCGGTCAGCAGCGGCGCGAAGTGGTTGAGCAGGGCGCTGCCGACATCCGGCAGGACGACCGCCTTGTACGTGACGTCGGCTCCCTTGTGGCACCAGTCGACGGCGAGGCGGCGGGCCTGCGCGTGGGGAACGAGATTGTCGCTGACGCCGGTCGCGACCCGCACGGGCCCGGCCGGCTTCAGCAGGCCGATGCGCTGTTCGTCGAGAAATGCCCGGAGTGCGGGTGTGGCGGCGATGATGTCGCTGAGGGATGTCCCGTCGGTCGTCCACTTCGTACTGTGCGAGAACCCGTAGCCGAGCAGGGCGTCGCCGACGCACATGGTCGACAGATCGGCGAGGGCCGCCTTGCCCGCGGCGTTGAGGTGCGCCTCCGCGATGGGCCGCAGGGACGGGTCGGACTGCAGGAACCCGTTGAGCGACCAGCCCAGGGCCCCGGCCAGTTCGCTGCCGTCGATGGCCTTGGTGACCTCGGTCAGATCGGCGGGCGGCGCACCGGAGTACGTCCCGGACAGAGTGACGTCGGGGGCGTAGGAGGGCTGGAGTTCGGCCGCGGCGGCCGTCGCGCCGCCCCCCTGGCTGTAGCCGAAGAGTCCCACCGGGGAGTCCGGGGCGACCGACGCCCCGGACAGCGAGCGCGCGGCACGGGCGGCGTCCAGCACGGCGTGCGCCTCGTCGACCCGGTTGACGTAGGTGTGCAGCCGGTCGGTCGCGCCGAGCCCGACGTAGTCGCTGACGACCACCGCGACACCGGACGACAGAAGGCGGTAGACCGCCACGTCCTCGTACCCCACCGACATCGTCTGCCCGTTGAGGAGCAGCGGGTGTTCGAGGCCCAGCGAGGCGGCGCACTGGTCCCCCTGTCCCATCGTGCCGGGCGCCACCACGACGAGGGGGCGGGGCCCGGCGCCCCGCCAGTCGGCCGTGGGTTCGATGTAGGCGCCGGTGACCGCCACCGGCTGCCCACCGGCATCGGTGGACTTGTACATCAAGCGGGTCGCCCGGCCCGGGAGCGGCCCGTCGATGCTGGGCAGGCTCAGGGCCAGCGGGAGGGGTTCGGAACGGATGACGGCGCCGTCGGCGGCGGGCAGTGTGGCCGGCGGGGTGTAGAACGCGGGGATGGTGACCCCTCGGGACACGACCGTGTCCGCCGCCGCGGCGGTGGTGCCCGAGAGGGCTTGGGCGCCGAGGCAGGCGGCGGCGACGACCGCGGTGGCCAGGATCCGTCTGCGTGCGGGCATGGCGAACCTCCTGGGGGAGCGACAACGTGGGGAGCGGCTTCCGCGCCCGGTCCGTCGAGCCGGCCCGGGCACAGAGGCGTGGCGGCGCGGGTCGCCCGGTCGTCCCGCCGGGGTGTTCTCGCGCCGCCTGGAAGTGGTTCGCCAGAAAAGTATCCGCACAGACGTTACCCCGGGTAGCACCAGAGAGGTTACGGTTCAGTAATATGACGCGCTGTCCAATAAGCGGACCTCTGCGTCAGGTCCGCGGGGACCCGGCGTCAGGTCGCGGGGACCCGGCATCCTTCACGGCCACCAGATCGGGGCAGCGGCGGCGCAGCTGCCGTTCCAGGCGCTGGTGCAGGGTGATCCGGGCAGCCGCGGCAGGCCCCGGCGAGCCGGACGGCGACCACACCCTCCCGGACGCCGACCAGTTCGATGACGCCGCCGTGGGAGAGGGCGAACTGGCCGACCGCACCGGCCAGGAACTCGCTCGCGGTGCGGTACAGCCGCGCGTCGTCGTCCGCACGGTCGTCGCCCGCGTCATCGGTGCCCGCCGCGTCGTCGTCCACGGCCGGGGCCCATCCGGCGCGGTCGTCGAGGGCGGCGTGGAGCGCGGTGCGGACCCGGGCACCCTCGTCCGGCCAGGAGCGGCCCCGGCCGAGGGTGGTGACGAGGGCGGCGGGCTCCGCCGTGACGGAGGCGAGGGTGCCGTCGGCGAGCAGCGCGGCCAAGGGGGCGGGAACCCTCCTCAGTGGACCGGTGCAGGCAAGCGCGTCGGCCGGGACGACCCAGCGCAGCCGGTCGGGCCGGCCGGGAACGTGCTGCGGGTGAAGGGGGACCATCCGTTGCTCACCCGCCCAGCGCGACCGTGACCGTGCGCACCGCGTAGGCCATGAGCCAGGCCACCGCGGTCAGGTAGGTGAAGGCGATCGCCGGCCACTTCCAGGTGCCGGTCTCCCGTCGTATGACCGCGACGGTGGCCGTGCACTGCAGCGCGTACGAGAAATAGACCAGCAGCGCGGCGATGGTCGGCGCGGTGAAGAGGGGCTGCCCGGCCCGCGGTCCGTCGGGGTACGTCATGGTCCGCAGCGCCTGCTTCGGCTGCACCGGGTCCTCGGCGGCCGCGACCTGCCCGAGGGTGGCGACGAAGGTCTCCCGGGCCGACTGGGCCGACAGCACACCGACGTTGATGCGCCAGTCGAAGCCCAGCGGGTCGAAGACGGGGCCGACCAGCCGGCCGAGGTCCGCGGCGTAGCTGTGGTCGACGGCGTACGCGGTCACGGCGGCGTGGCTCGAGGTGTCGACGCCGTCGGCACGCATCTGGGCCGCCGAGTGCAGCGGCAGGTTCAGCAGCAGCCACAACCCGATGCTGGTGGCCACGATGACGGTCGTGCACTTGCGCAGGAAGGCGCGTACGGAGGAGCCCATGGCGATCAGCACCGCGCGCGGCGCGGGCAGCCGGTAGGGCGGCATCTCCATGAAGAACGGCACCAGCGGGCCGCGGAGGTCCCCGATCTTCTTGAACACCCAGGCGGCCACCATCGCCGAGACGGCGCCGAGCAGATACAGGCCGAACATGATCAGGCCCTGTGCGCCGAACGGCCCGACGTGGTCCGAGGGGTCGACCAGCAGGCCGATGAGCAGGACGTAGACCGGCAGCCGCGCCGAGCAGGTCACCAACGGGGCGGCCATCATGGTCGCCAGGCGGTCCTTGGCGGAGGGCAGGGTGCGGGTGGCCATGATGCCGGGGACCGCGCAGGCGAACGACGACAGCAGCGCCACGAAGGCACGGCCTTCCAGACCGGCACGGGCCATCACCCGGTCCATGAGGAAGGCGGCCCGCGACATGTAGCCGACGCCCTCGAACAGGGCGAGCAGGAGGAACAGCAGAAGGATCTGCGGGACGAAGACCAGCACGCCGCCGACGCCGCCGATGAGGGCGTCGCCGAGCAGCCCGGACAGCCACCGGTTGCCCACGTGCTCCCTGACCAGGCCCGACAGCCATCCGAACAGGGCCTCGACGGAGCCCTGGAGCGGCGCGGCAAAGGTGAACACGGTCTGGAAGAAGAGCACCATCACCGCGAAGAACACGACCGTGCCCCACAGCGGATGCAGCAGGACCCCGTCGATGCGCCAGGTGACCCGATGCACCTCGGGCGCCCGGTAACCCGCGAAGGAGAGCACCGACTCCGCCCAGGCGTCCCGCTCACCCGGCTCGGTGGGCGGCGCGAGGGGCGGGGACGCCCAGGTCTGCCAGGTGGTGAGCCGGTCGCGCAGCTGCTCCAGTCCGCGCCCGCGGTGACCGATCACCGGTACCACGGGCACGCCGAGGGCCTGCGCGAACGCGTCGATGTCCAGGTGCCCCTGGCGTTGCGTCAGTTCGTCCATGAACGTGACCACGACGCAGGCCGGCAGGCCGCGTGCCAGGACCTGTGCGACCAGGCCCAGGGACCGCCGCAGCGTGGTGGCGTCCACCACGACGAGCAGCGCGTCCGGGCGGGCGGTGTGCTCCGTCCGTCCGTCGAGCACGTCGACCGCGACCTGTTCGTCCGGGCTGAGGGGGGTCAGACTGTACGTACCGGGCAGGTCCTCGACCAGGCATCTGCCCGCTCCCGTACGGCAGGTGCCCACGAACCGGGAGACAGTCACTCCCGGATAGTTGCCGGTCTTGGTGTTCAGGCCGGTCAGACCGTTGAAGATGCTGCTCTTGCCCGAGTTGGGGCTGCCGACCAGGGCGATCCGGCACTCCTGCGCCGCCATGTCTCCCGGCTCGACGGCGCCGTGGCAGCCCGCGGTCATCGGTCCGCCTCGATCGTGTGCACACACGCGGCCTCGGTGCGGCGCAGGCACACCTCGTAGTCCTTGACCCGGTAGACGACCGGGTCGCGCAACGGTGCCCGGCGCACCACCTCCACCACCGACCCGGGCGTGAATCCGAGATCGCCCAGCCGGCGGACCGTCGCGGTCGTCCGTCCCGGGTCCGCGTCGACCACGGCGACCACGACGGCCCGGGCGCCGGGCGGCAGATCGGCCAGGGGCCGTACCCGGCCGGTGAAGGCCGCCGTCGCCGGTGGCCCGGCGGTCCCTCCGGCGTCCGTGCCGCCTCCGCGCATTCCTGCCTCCCTCACCGTGTGTCCGGACGAACCGGCCGGGCGCCGCATACAAGCAAGGCGAGGCTAACCTCATTGCCCTCCTGCCGTCCGGGCCGTTCCTCCCCTAAGAGGTGGGCCGTTCGGCCCCGGCATCCGGGACCTTGGGCCCTGTCCGGGCGGGGACCGTCCGTGCGGGGCGGCGTCCAGGGCCACCGGTCCCGCGGGGCGCCACAGGAGATAGGGCCGGCCGGCCGTACGACGTGGGCGCTTCGGCCGGGTCCCGCCGCGACGGGCCGCTCTACGGTTCGGTCCCATGGGGAACGGCGACAACGCGCGAGGGCGGTGGCTCCGGCCGGCCGCCGGACGAGGACCGGCACGGTGGTGTCCGTCCCGCTCCAGAAGGCGGCACGACGCCGTGGCCGCCCCGGCCTGCCGGACCGCCGCGACGAACACGCCGTCGTGCCGCCGCGCGGCGAGGTGGACGCGGGCGTCCGGCGTCCGGCGTCCGGCGCCTCTGCGTCTGCGTCTGCGTCTGCGGACGGCACGGATCACCGTCCCCGGGCCGCGGGTGAGAAGGACCCCCGCCCGTCCATCCGCTCCGGTCCGCGCACCCGGGCCGGCGCCACGAGCGGTCATCGCCTCCCCCAGCCTTCGACGAGCCGGACAGCCCCTGTCCCCACCCGAGGAAGAACACCCATGACAGTGACGAACCGCGGAGCCGACGCCCTGCTCAAGTCGGTGGGCGCGGCCATGCTGGCCGCCGGACCGGTGATGCTGTGGCGCGGCCGCGGCGGCCGCAAGGACATCCGCGCGAAGCTGACCGCCCAGAAGATCTTCTTTCCGCGGCGCGGACTTCCCGCCCACCTCGCCGACCTCGCCGGCCGGCCCGTCGGGACCGGACCTCAGGCCCGCGTCTTCGCGGAAATGATCAAGGGGAGCCTGGCCCGTGCGACCGACGGCCGCACCTACTCCGAGATCACCGAGGAACTGCACGCCGCCGGGGACGACGAGAAGCCGGCCGACCTCCGCCAGACCGCGTTCATGGGAGAGACGCTGCGCGCCTCCCTCATGTCCGCCTACCAGGCATGGGAAGTGACGTCGCTGGTCACCGGCCTGGGCGCACTCCTGACGGGGCTGGGTGCGGCACTCGTCGTCTCCCCGCGCGACGGCGCAGCCCGGTAGGCCGCCGGTCGCCCCTGAGCCCCTTGCCCGTGGCCGGGCCCGCCGCGGCGTCAGCCGCCCGGCGGGCCGGTGCCGGTGGGGCCGCTAGGGGGTGTTTCGAAAGTCCTGTGCGGTGCCCGCGGTGTCCGGTGCGTGCTCTCGGCGTGCCGGACGAAAGCCCTCGTACTGGACGTACTCGGGGTTTCGGCCGGTGCGGCGAGTGGGGGTGCCCCCTGCTCGAAGAGCCGGGGGGAGCGTGCCGGGCGCCGTGGGTGCTGTGCGGGACTTTCGAAACACCCCCTAGAGGATCCCGCGCTCGCTCGCCCGCGCCAGGGCCTCGACCCGATTGCGGGCGCCCAGCTTCTCCAGCGTCCGCTGGATATAGGTCTTGACGGTGTTCCGGGTCAGGCCGAGCACGTCGGCGATCTCCTGGTTCGTCTCGCCCATCGCCACCCGGCGCAGGATCTCGTACTCGCGGCGGGTCAGGCCGCTGTCCTTGAGCTTCCGGTTCAGCAGCGCGCTGAGGAGGTTGTCCGGGCTGGTGCGCACCACCCGTTCCCCGGCATGGACCCGGCGGACCACGTCCACCAGGTCCGACCTCTCGGCGTCCTTCACGACCACCGCGTGCGCCCCGGCGCTCAGCGCGTCCTCCAGAGCGGCATGCTCGGGATACGCGGTGAAGATCACGACTTTGACACCGGGGACGCGGGTCCGCAGCTCGCGGACGACCTCGGGGGCGAGCATGTCGGGCAGGCGCAGGTCCAGCAGGACCACGTCGGGCACCAGCCGCTCCGTCTCACTGATCGCGTCCCGGCCCGAACTCGCGTATCCGGAGACGGTGATCCAGGAGGCGTTGCCCAGCGCCAGGGAGACACCATCACGGACGATGGGGTGGTCGTCCACGACCAGGACGCGTACCGTCGGTTCGTTCACGCCGGCACCCACGCCTGGACGGTCACGCCGCCGTCCTCGTTGCCGCCGACGCTGACCCGGCCGCCGACGCGTTCCAGGCGCTCCGACATGGTGGACAGGCCGATGCCGCGGTGGGAGGCGTCCTCGGAGGGCAGACCGGCCCCGTCGTCGGCGATGGTCACGCACACGCCTCCGGACTGCCTGAACACGCTCATCACGACGGAGCGGGCGCGCGCATGCTTCTCGACGTTGAGCAGTGCCTCCCGCGCTGCGTCGGTCAGTGCCTTGATCCGGACCGCGGGCAGGCCCGGCACCTCGGTCACCATGATCAGCCGGGCGATCACGCCGGTGCGCTGCTGGAAGGCCTTGCAGTCGGCGCGCAGCGCGACGCCGAGCGCGACCTCCTCCGGCGGCGCGTGCAGCGCGTGCAGCGACACGCGCAACGCGGCGGCCGCCTGGATCGCCTGCTCCTCCAGGTCTCCCAGACGCGCCGACACGGCGTCTCCGGCCGGCAGTTCCTCGGCCAGCGTGCGGATGCCGGTCCCCAGGGTGAACAGCATGGCCCCCACGGTGTCGTGCAGGTCCAGCGCGAGCCGGCGCCGTTCTTCGTGCACCGCCACCTCGGCCGCGTGACGGGCACGCTCCGCCACGACGGCGGCGGCCGCGGCCCGGCTCGCCGCCTGTTCCAGCGCCTGGGTCGTCCGGTCACTGAACACGGAGGTCTCCCGGTTCGAGCCGTACAGGACGCCCAGCAGCCGGTCGTCATGGATGACGGGGACCGCGATCATCGCGCCGAGACCCTCCGTCTCCGCCTGGGCGTTGAAATGGTGGGTGATGGTGTCGGAGCGCCGGTAGTCACTGACCCACAGGGGGCGGCGCCGGAGCATGACCTGCCCGCCCAGCCCGCACCCGGCGGACACGACCAGACCGTCCACCGCGGGCGTGCGGGCATGCACGACATGCCCGAGCACCAGCCGGTCGGCGCCGTCCGGTTCCCCCACCCACGCGACGTCGACCCCGCTCAGCTCGGGCACGTCGTCCACGATGCGGCGCATGGCGGCGGACTGGTCGAGCAGCGCGATGATCTCGCTGTATCCCTCGGTGAGCTCGAACAGGACGCCAGGCAACGGCCGGTCCCGGCTCCCGTCTGACACGTTCGTCATGGTAGGTCGTCTCCCGCCGGCGGACCAGAAGCGACAGATGCGCTCCGATTCCGCATCCTCCCCCGTCGCCACGGCGGTGACCATCTCCGAACGGAGACCTCCGAACTCATACCTCCCCCTGGAGCTACCCGCACCCGACGGAGGGGCCCAGGATCGCGGCAAGAGCCGCAACGGTCGGTGACGTGACGGAGCCGCTCACCGACGCCGACACCGAAGGAACACCCACGCACATGCCCAGCCCCCAGGTCATCCCCAGCACCATGCAGGCCGTGCCCCTGCTCGTCCGCAGGCTGCTGGAGAACGGCATGACGCTGCACAGCGGCAGTGAGGTCGTCACCGCCACCGGCGGCGGCACCCGCAGCGCCGACTACGCAACGGTCGGCCGCAACGCCGCCGCGCTCGCCCACGCCCTGGCCGGCCTCGGCGTACGCCCCGGTGACCGGGTGGCCACCTTCATGTGGAACAACCAGGAGCACCTGGAGGCGTACCTCGCCGTGCCCGCCATGGGCGCCGTGATCCACCCCCTGAACATCCGCCTCTTCCCCGAGCAGCTCACCTACATCGCCGACCACGCCGAAGACACGGTCGTCATCGTCGACGGTTCCCTGCTGCCCGTCTTCGCCGCGCTGCTGCCCGGCATGCGCACGGTGCGGCACGTCATCGTCAACGGCGAGGCGGATTCCCCTCTTCTGCCCGACGGCGGCCGGGTGACCGTACACGACTACGGGCGGCTGCTGGCGGACCGGCCCGGGACGTACGACTGGCCGGACCTGGACGAGAACCAGGCGGCGGCCATGTGCTACACCTCCGGCACGACGGGCAACCCCAAGGGCGTCGTCTACAGCCACCGCTCGCTGTACCTGCACTCGCTGGGCATCAGTCTGCCGGACCTCATGAACATCTCCGCCGCGGACCGCCTGCTCGCCATCGTCCCGCAGTTCCACGCCCAGGCATGGGGCCTGCCATACGCGGCCTTCCTCACCGGGGCCTCGCTCGCCATGCCGGACCGGTTCCTGGCGCCCGCACCGCTCGCCCGGTTCATCGCCGCCTCCCGCCCCAACAAGGGCGCGGGTGTGCCCACGGTGTGGCAGGGACTGGCCGACCACGTCCGGCAGCATCCCGAAACCGACATCTCCAGCCTCCGGGAGGCCGTCGTCGGCGGCTCGTCCTGTCCGCCCTCACTGATGCGTGCCTACGAGGACGAGTTGGGGATCCGGCTGCTGCACGCGTGGGGAATGACCGAGGTCTCGCCGCTGGGCGCCCTGGCCCGCGCCCCCGAGGGCGCCGACGGGGAGGGCGCCTGGCGCTACCGCCTCAGCCAGGGTCGCTTCCCGGCACCGGTGGAGGCCCGGCTCATGGGCCAGGACGGGGCCGTTCTGCCCTGGGACGGGCGGAGCGTCGGGGAGCTGGAGGTGCGCGGTCCCTGGATCACCGGCTCGTACCACCTCGACGACGACCCGGAGAAGTTCCACGACGGCTGGCTGCGCACCGGTGACGTCGGAACCATCAGCGCCGACGGCTTCCTCACCCTCACCGACCGGGTCAAGGACGTGATCAAGTCCGGTGGGGAGTGGATCTCGTCCGTCGAGCTGGAGAACCACCTCATGGCGCACCCTGCGGTGGCCGAGGCCTGCGTCGTCGCGGTCCCGGACGACAAATGGGGGGAGCGTCCCCTGGCCACGGTCGTGCTCCGGGACGGCAGCGGGGTCACGCACGACGAACTGCGGCGGTTCCTCGCCGGCAAGGTGGCCGCCTGGCAGGTGCCGGAGCGCTGGGCGCTTCTCGGCGCGGTGCCCAAGACGTCCGTCGGCAAGTTCGACAAGAAGACGCTGCGCAAGCAGTACGCGGACGGGGAGCTGGCCGTCGACGTCATCTCGTGAGCGGCGCTCCGTCCGGGACCATCCATCCACCTGCCCGAGGAACTGTCATGAGCCGCATGACCCTGCCCTCCGAAGGGGATCCTCAGTCGGTGTCGGCCCTGTACCTGAGCCGGCTCGATCACGAGTCCCTGTATTCCGACGCGGAGTTGCTCCAAGCCATCGCCGAGACCGTCGAACGCGTCGGCGGACGGCACGAGCTGGCCGGCCGGTACACCGAAGCGCTGTGCGAGGAGGCCGCGGCGGGCGGCCGCCGGCAGGGCGAACGGCGCCGCTGGGCCCATCGCATGGCACGGGAGCTCGCCCGCAACCCGGCCTGCACCTTGCGCGCGGAACGGCTGAGAGGGACGTCATGAGCCCGGCGTTCCCGCCGCCACCGCCACGCAGACCCGATCCCCGGCGGGGGTCCGGTCCCGGGCGGGGTGCGGGTCCTTGGCCCGGCGACGGTCCCAGGCAAGGAGCGGGTCCCAGGTCCGGCGACGGTCCCGGACAAGGAGCGGGCCCCTGGCAGGGACAGGGGCCGTCGAGGGGACCCGGCCGCCGGCCGGGGCCCGGCCCGTCGTGGGGGCCGGCGCCCCCTCAACGCCCCGCCGCGCACCGGGCAACGGCCCTGCCCGTCGCCGAGCGGCTCCAGGCCGAACCGGCCCTGCTGCGTCTGCGGGCGGCACACCGGCGCCCGGTCTTCACCGTCACGGGCGCCGTGATCGCGCTCTACCTGCTGAACGGCCTGCTGGCCAGCGAGGCGCGCGGCGTCATGGCCGTACCGATCGCGGGACCGCTGAACACCGGTCTGGCCCTGAGCCTCCTGCAGTGCGTCACCACCGTCTGGGCGGTCCGGTGGTACGCCCGCCATGCCAGGACCCGGCTCGACCCCGACCGCTCGCAGTTGCGGGACCGGCTCGACGAGCGGGGCGAGGCGCGATGAGCCTTGCCGTGTCTCTGGGTGCCTCCGGCGCGTTCCCCGTGTTCATGGTCTTCGCCGTGTTCGTGACCAGCGCTCTGTTCCTGGCCCTGTGGGTGACGACGGACCGGGTCACCCCGGGCGACTTCTACGTCAGCGACGGCCGGCTCACCCCGGCGCGCAACGGTCTCGCCCTCTTCGGCGACTACATGTCGGCCGCCACCCTGCTCGGTTCCCCCGGCGTGGTCGCGCTGGCGGGGTACGACGGCATCCCCTACCTCCTGGGACCGATCGTCGCCTGGGTCGTCATGCTCCTGCTGATCGCCGAGCCCTTCCACAGCACCGGGCGCTACACGATCGGCGACAGCCTGGGGCGGCGTCTGCGTCCACGGTCCGTGCATCTGGCCTCGGGAATCTCCACCCTCGTCATCTCCCTGGTGTACGTGATCGCCCAACTGGTCGGCGCCGGGGCACTCGCCGCGCCGATCCTGGGCCTGGACAGCACCGGCGCACGGCAGATCATGGTGGGGGCGCTCGGCATCCTCATGGTGATCTACGTGGTGATCGGCGGCATGCGGGCGACCACGGCCGTACAACTGGTCAAGGCCGTCGTGCTGCTCGGCGGGGGCGGGTACCTGGCCCTCCTCGTCATGTCCCGCTACGGCTGGAACCCCGCCGCCCTGCTGAGCCGGGCGGCCGGCCACAGCGGTCTGGGCGCCGACTTCCTGCGGCCCGGTATCCGCTACGGCGACGACGGTGTGGGCCGGCTCGACTCGCTGAGCATGCAACTGGCGGTGCTGCTGGGAGCCGCGGGACTGCCGCACCTGCTCATGCGGCTCAGGGCGGTGCCCACGGCACGGGCGGCCCGTGGATCGGTCACCTGGGCGACCGGGCTGACGGTGGTGTTCTGCCTGGCGGCCGGTGTGCTGGGCTTCGGCGCGGTGGCGCTGCTCGGACGGGGGGCCATCGCGGCCGACAGCCCCACGGGCAACTCCGCCGTCCTGCTGCTGGCCGAGTCCCTCGGCGGCGCGTTCCTGCTCACCCTGATCTCCTGCGTCGCCTTCACCACCATCCTCGCGGTGGTCGCCGGGATCGTACTGGCCGCGTCGACCGCGCTGGCGCACGACCTCTACCAGGTCGGACTGAGGGGCGGCAGGGCGTCGGAGAAGAGTGAACTCCTGGTCGCCAGGGGCGGTGTGCTGCTGATCGGGCTCACCGCGACGGGGCTGTCCATGTACGTGCAGGGCCAGAACATCTCGTTCCTGGTGGGTCTGGCCTTCGCCGTCGCCGCGTCCGCGGTCCTGCCGGCGCTGCTGTACCACCTGTACTGGAAGGGCTTCACCACCAGGGGAGCGCTCTGGAGCATCTACGGGGGGCTGCTGTCCTCGGTGCTGCTGGTGCTGCTCTCCCCCGCCCTGTCCGGGGATCCGGCCGCACTGCTGCCGGACATGGACTTCGCCGTCTTCCCCCTCAGCAACCCCGCGGTGGTGTCCGTCCCGCTCGGCTTCCTGCTCGGCTGGCTGGGCTCCGTCCTCGACGGGAGGGAACGGGGCGGTGCCGCGTACGCGGATGTGGAGGCCCGGGTCCTGCTGGGAGCGGGTACCGGATCCGTCTCGCGGCACGAGTCCGCGGCGGGGGATGTACCGATCCCCTGAACGCCGACACCGGCATGGGAGTCCCCCCGTCGCCGCGGACGGGGGGACTCCCATGCCCCGGGACGCCCGTGTCCCGGGACGCCCGCGTCTCAGGGACCGGCGGGACCGGCCGGATCTACGGGACCGGCCGGATCAACGGGCCCCGTGGGCCGAGGCCCCGTCAGCAGCCGGTGCGCCTCCAGCGCCAGGTGGATCTCGCTCGCCCCCACCGGGTCGGCGGCCGAACGACCGGTGAGCTCCTGCACCCGCCGCAGCCGGTGGGTCACGGTGTTGCGGTGGCAGTACATCCGGGCGGCGGTCTCGGTGGCGGACCCGCCCGAGTCGAACCACCGGCTCAGCGTCTCCAGCAGCACGTCCCGTTCATGGGCCGGAAGGTCGAGAACGGGACTGAGCACCTCGCGCACCGCGTGCTGGGCGGAGTCGGGGGCGCTCACCACCATCAGCCGTACCGGCGCGTCACCGTAGGAGGCCACGTCGCAAACGCCCGGCTCGACACAGGCGCAGGCCAGGCGCGCCTGGCGGAAGGCGCCCGGCGCCTGCTCCAGGCCGTGGAAGAGGCCGCTCATCCCCACCCGTCCGACGCCGCGCCGGCGCATGAGGTCCATGGCCTGCGCAAGACTCCGTGGGGACCGCAGCGAGAGCAGCCCCACCTGGGCGTCGTCCTCCAGGCGCCAGACCGACCGGATACCGAGGGCACGCAGTGCGCCCTCCAGGTCGTGCAGCACGTCCTCGTCCGCCGGGCCGCCGCCGGCCCTCCTCTCGGCGCTGACCACCGCGAAGACGCCGCGCTGCGGCAGCCGCAGCGCGTCCGCGCACTCCCACAGGTGCGCGCCCTCGTCCAGCCTGCCGTCGAGCAGCGCGGCCAGCAGCAGGCTCCTGACCTGCCGGTCCCGGTGGGCCCTTTCGGACATGGCCTCGCGGTACGCCACCGCCACCGCGTCGGTGAAGGCGTCACTGACCGACCAGACCGCGGTGGCGACGTGCGGCATCTCCCGGGTGACGGCGTCTCCCGCCTCGGCCAGGGCGCACTCCCACAGGAACCGCCCGGCAAGCCGGTAGGCGTGCGTCACCGCCGACAGCGGCACCTCGTGCTCGGCCTTGAAACGGCCGGTGTCCTGCGGAACGCGCAGATCGAGGGCGTCCCGGCCCAGCTGGCTGACCATGGAGTGCAGGTTGTCGGCACAGGAGGCGCGCAGCTGGCCGTACTTCACCTGGCCGTGATCGCGATACGCGTCCTCCTCCTCCGTGATCCGGCGGGTGAGCACGTCGGCGAACCGGTCGATCCCGGGCAACAGCACATCGATCAAGCCGCGCAGACGGTCGTCGGCGCGTACGCCGTCGTCGTGAGAGGTGGCAGTCATTCGTGCTCCCGCAGCGAGGTGAGCGGGACCGCCGCGCGGAGGGTCCCACCACGACGGGCCAGTGGCCCGGTCCCGGCCGGGCCACTGGCAGAGTAACCACCCGAGGGGGCGGTGACGAGGGGCCGCCGGCGTCAGGCGGTGGCCACCGTGCCGCGGATGAGGTCCGCGGCCCGCTCCGCGATCATGATCGTGGGCGCGTTGGTGTTGCCCCGGACGACGGTCGGCATGACCGAGGCGTCCACCACCCGCAGCCCTGACACACCGTGCACCCGCAGCTCGGGGTCGACGACGGGGCCGATCGCGCAGGTGCTCGTGGGGTGGTACAGGGTCTGCAGTTCGCGCCGCGCGTACGCCAGCAGGTCGGCGTCGCCGTCGGACGCGGGCGTCAGGAAGTCCGACCGGCGGTGCTCCCGCAGGGCGGGCCGTCCGACGATGTCCCGCACCAGCCGCAGCGCGCGTACCGCCGCGGCCCGGTCCTCCTCGGTGGCCAGGTAGTTGTGCAGGATGCGCGGCTTGGCACTGGGCAGCGCCGACCGCAGCAGGACCTTTCCGCGGCTGGTGGGGGCGAGCAGTACCGCGCCGACGTGGAAGGCGTGGTCGGTGGCCGCTCCCAGTCCCTCCTGGTGGAACATCGCCGGCACGGCGTGGATCTGCACGTCGGGGGCGTCGAGACCGCCGGTGGTCCGGAAGAACCCGCCACCCTCACCGACGTTCGAGGTGAGGGGCCCGCGCCCTTCGCTCTCCAGCAGCCGTAGGTTCTGCGGCGTCTCCGCGGTGAGCAGTGACTCGGTGCCGGTGAGGTGGACGACGGCCAGGTGCGGATGGTCCTGCAGGTTCTCGCCCACCGGCAGGTCCGCCCTGGGCGTGATGCCGAGGGCCGCGAGGTCGTCGGCGACGCCGATGCCGGAGAGCATGAGCAGCTGCGGTGAGTTGTAGGCGCCCGCCGAGAGGATCACCTCCCGCTCGCACCGGATCTCCCGTGCCGGCCCGCCCTCGTCCAGCTCGACGCCGACGGCGCGCTCCCCGTCGAAGAGGATCCTGGTGCACTGCGCTGCGGTGAGCACACAGAGGTTGGGGCGTTCCATGGCTGGCCGCAGGTAGGCGACGGCCGTGCTGCACCGCATCCCGTTGCGCTGGGTCAGCTCGTAGTAGCCGACGCCGTCCTGCTCGGGACCGTTGAAGTCGGGGTTGAACGGGTGCCCCGCCTGGCGCGCCGCCGCCACGAAGGCGTCGACGAGAGGACTGCGGGACCGTCCGGGGCTGACCGGGAGCGGGCCGCCGGCGCCGTGCCATGCGGAGGCTCCGCCGTGATGGTCCTCGGAGCGCAGGAAGTACGGCAGGACGTCGTCCCAGCCCCACCCCTTGGCTCCGGCGGCGGCCCAGGCGTCGTAGTCCCGGCGGTTGCCTCGGATGTAGATCATGGCGTTCATCGACGAGGAGCCGCCCAGCATGCGGCCGCGCGGCAGATAGCGCCGGCGTCCGTCGAGACCCGGCTCGGGTTCCGTCAGGTAGTCCCAGTCGTACTTACTGCGGAACAGCTTCGCGAACGCGGCCGGAACGTGGATCTCCTGCGCGTCGTCGGCCGGGCCGGCCTCCACGAGCAGGACGCGCACGTCCGGGTCCTCACTGAGCCGGGCGGCGAGCACACAGCCCGCGGATCCCGCGCCCACGATGATGTAGTCGTACATGGTGTGTCCTCTCTCGGGCGGCCGGCAGCCCGCGGACGGGGTCCGGCGGGCGGCGTCCGGCGAGCGGTCAGTGCTGGATGGCCTTGGTCTCCAGGAACTCCTCGAAGCCCAGGCGCCCGGCCTCCCGCCCCACGCCGGACTGCTTGTAACCGCCGAACGGGGCGAGGGGGTTGAACGCGCCGCCGTTCACATCGACCATCCCGGCCCGGATCCGGCGGGCGACGGCCCGCGCCCGCTCGGGGTCGCCCGACCAGACGGCGCCGGCGAGACCGTAGGGCGTGTCGTTGGCGATGGCGACGGCCTCCTCCTCGGAGTCGTAGGGAAGGATCGACAGCACGGGCCCGAAGATCTCCTCGCGGGCGATGGTCATGTCGTTGGTGACGTCGCTGAAGACGGTGGGAGCCACGAAGTAGCCGGGCCCCTCGTGCGGCGCGTCGGGGCCTCCCGTGAGCAGGGTCGCTCCCTCGGCGATCCCGGCCGCGATGTAGTCGCGTACGCGCTTGAGCTGGACGTCGGAGACCATGGGGCCGATTTGCGTCTCCTCGTCCTGTGGGTCACCGACGCGGTAGCCGCGTGCCACCCGGGCGGCGATCCGCCCGGCCTCCCCGAGCCTGTCCCGCGGGACGAGCATACGGGTGAGGGCGATGCAGGTCTGGCCGGAGTTGAGGTAGCACTTGGCCACACCGTCGGTGACCGCGGCCTCCAGGTCGGCGTCGTCCAGGATGATGTTGGGGGACTTGCCGCCGAGTTCGAGCGCCACCTTCTTGACGGTCTCCGCCGCGAGAGCCGCTACACGCCGGCCGGCCCGGGTCGATCCGGTGAAGGAGACCATCGCCACGTCGGGGTGGGCCACCAGTGCCTCGCCCACCACCGGGCCGTACCCGGTCACCACGTTGAACACGCCGGCGGGCAGCCCCACGGACTCGGCGATCTCCGCCAGGAGCATGGCCGACAGGGGGGCGACCTCGGAGGGCTTGAGCACGACGGTGCAGCCCGCGGCCAGCGCGAGCGCCACCTTCAGCGAGACCTGGTGCAGCGGGAAGTTCCACGGCGTGATGCAGCCGACGACGCCGACGGGCTCGCGCACGACGTGGGAGTTGCCGATCTCCTCCGGCCCGAAGTCGAAACCGGTCGCGAGTTCGGCGGCGTGGCCGAAGGTGAACACGGGCAGTCCGGACTGCAGGACGCGGCTCTCCTGGACAGGGGTGCCGACCTCGCTCGCCACCAGGCGCGCGATGTCCTCCGCACGCTCCTCGAGCGCCTGGTGGATCCGCCGCAGATAGTCCGCGCGGACCTCGGGAGTCGCCCGGGACCACTCCTCGAACGCCCGGGCGGCCGCGCGCACCGCCCGGTCGACGTCCTCGGGCGTACCGGCCGGGATCGAGCCGATCACGCGCTCGTCCGCGGGGTTGACGACCTCGATCACGTCGGCGTTCCGCGGCTGCGTCCACGTCCCGTCGATGAAGTGCCCGGCGTATGTCCTCATGGCTGTGCTCCTTGGACGACCCGATGTTTCCGGGCAGTGTGCGCGAGCCGTTGCGGCGGGGTCGATGGAAGGGTGACGCGGGATCGGGCCACGCGATTGTGCATCCGCACAGGGCGGACACCGGACGCCGGGGAACGGGGAGCGGGGAGCGGGGAGCGGCTGCGGTCGGTCCCGGTCCCCGGTGCGGGTGGTGCACCGGGGAGCGGTGTCCGCGAAGGTCCCGGTGGTCAGGACACGTCGCGTCGCTTGGACGTGGTGACGGCGAGGACCGCGAAGACAAGCGTGTAGACCGCGAGGACGGCGCCGCCGCCCCAGCGCGGCAGCAGGTCCTGGGACCCGATGGCCTTGGCTCCGGCGCCGAGCGCCTGGCCGGCGTTGAAGGGCAGCCAGCGGGCCAGGTCGCCGATCAGCTGACCGACGATGCCCTCGACCAGGGCGACCCACGCCAGCGCGGCGGCGACCGCGCCGACGACGCCGCGGATGAGCGCTCCCACACCGACGCCGATGGCGGCGAACGCGGCGTTCCAGGCGATGCCGCCGCCGATCGTGGTCCACATCGACGAGTCCGCCCATGCGAAGGCCACGTCCTTGTCCGCCCACCAGGCCGCGGCGACGAGCAGGCCGACGAGGCCGCTCACCACGCCGGACAGGACACCGAAGACGGCGTGGACCAGCAGCTTCACGCCGATGACACGGCCGCGTGAAGGGGTGCTCAGGTAGGTGTCGGTGATCGTCCTGTGCCGGTACTCCCCAGCGACCGCGAGGATCCCGAAAACCAGCGTGAAGAGCGAGGCCACACCCACGTGGGCGAGTGCCTGGCTCTGCATGGCCGGGTCGTGCACGTTCCGGCCGGAGACCACGAGGCCGCTGACGCCCGCGGCGACCAGCAGCGGAGAGGCCGCCAGCAGCAGCCACGGGCTGCGGACGGTGCGCAGTTTCAGCACCTCGGTACGGATCAGGGTGTTCATGGTGCTCGCTCCTCGCGCTCAGCCGCGGGCCGGCGCGGTCGCGGCGCCGGGCACGGGGTCGGAATCCCGGGTGGACGTCAGCCGGAGGAACGCCGCTTCGAGCGTCTCCCCCTTCGCTCCGGTCAGTTCGGCCAGCGGGCCCGCGTAGCGCAGCGTGCCGCCCGCGACGATGACCACGCGGTCCACGGTCTGCTCCACCTCGCTCAGCACATGGCTGGACATCAGGACGGTGCGACCCTCGCCGGCCAGGTCGCGCAGCAGCTCCCGCAGCTCGGCCATGCCCGCCGGGTCCAGGCCGTTGGCGGGTTCGTCCAGGACGAGCACGCCCGGGTCGCCGAGCAGGGCGCCGGCCAGACCGAGCCGTTGCCGCATGCCGAGGGAGTATCCGCCCACCCGCCGGTGCGCGGACTCGGCCAGCCCGACCCGGTCCAGTACCTCCTCGACACGTGCACGAGGGATTCCGCCGGCCCGCGCGAGGATCCGCAGGTGGTCGCGTCCGCTCCGGCCGGGATGGAACCCGGTCGCCTCCAGCACCGCGCCCACGGCCTTTCTCGGCGCGTCCAGTTCGGCGTAGCGGAGACCGTCGATCAGGGCCGTGCCCGCGGTGGGCCGCACCAGGCCCAGGAGCATACGCAGTGTGGTGGTCTTGCCGGCCCCGTTGGGGCCGAGGAACCCGGTCACCACGCCCGGCTCGACCTCGAAGGTCACTCCGTCGACGGCGGTCACCGCGCCGTACCGCTTGGTCAGGCCGTCGACGGTGACGCCGGCGTTCATGACGTCCTCCGGTGCGGGACCGGCGGAAGGATCGGGTGCATCGGGGTTCTCCCCTTTTCGTCGGTGTCGATGAGGTGGTCGCGGCGCTCCCGGGCGCCGCGACCACCGTCCCCGGCCCTTGGGTGGCGTGTCGTCGCCCCGGCACGGCAACCTCGGCCACCACGTACGCAGTGGCCGGCGCCGCCGTCTACCGCGCCCGGAGTACGCCGGGCTGCCGCGCACGGCCGACGGCGGGCCGGGCGCGCCCGCCTATCGTGAAGGCATGAATGCCATCGGCCACCTGCGTGGCGCGGTCCGTCGGCATGCGCATCTGGCGGACGCGGCGATCGCCTGTGCCGTCTTCGCCGCCACTGCGGTGACGACGTTCGCCGGGCGTTCCGCCGCCGCCGTGGGCAACCGCACCGCGGCGCTCGGGTACGTCGCCCTCGCCTGCGGGGTGCTGGCCGCCCGGCGCCGTCGCCCGCTGGAGACCCTGGCGGTCAGCGCGGGGGCCGCGGAGGTGTTCCTCACCCAGAACCGCGGCACCGGCGGGGTGCTGGTCCTGCTGGCCCCGCTGATCGCCCTCTACACGGTCGCCGACCTCGTGGAGCGCCGGCGCGGTCTGATCCTGGGGGCGTCCGCGGTGGCCGCGCTCGCCCTCCTCCACGCGGTGCACAAACCGGCGCTGCTGGGCCCGCAGAACCTGGCGTTCATCGCGCTCGGAGGTCTGGCGATCGCGGCAGGCGACTCCTCCCGCAACCGCCGCGCCTACCTCGCCGAGGTCGAGCGGCGCGCGGAGCGCGCGGAACGCGAACGCGAGCAGGACGCACAGCGCCGGGTCACCGAGGAGCGGCTGCGCATCGCCCGCGACCTGCACGACAGCGTCGGCCACCATCTGGCGCTCATCAGCGTGCAGTCCAACGTCGCCGGGCAGGCGCTCGACGGCGACGCCACGGCGGCCCGCGAGGCGCTCGGCCATGTGAAGTCCGCCAGCCGCAGGGCGCTGGGGGAACTGCGCGACACGGTGAGCCTGCTGAGGCAACCGGGAGACGCCGTCGCGCCCACCGCGACGCCCGCCCCCGGACTGGACGGGCTGGAGGAACTGCTCGCCGCGCTGCGCGCCTCCGGCCTGGACGTCGACCGCCACGTCGACGGCGCCGTCGTCCCCTTGGCGCCCGCGGCCGATCTCACCGCGTACCGGGTCATCCAGGAGTCGCTCACCAACGTGTACAAGCACTCGGGCCGGCGGAAGGCGCGCCTCGTCCTGTGCTATGACCGGCAGGAGCTGCGCATCACCGTCGACGACCTGGGGGGCGGACGAGCGTCCGGGGGACGCGCACGTGCCCCGGGCCGGGTGCCGACCGGCCGGCACGGCATCGTGGGCATGCGCGAACGGGTCCTCGCCCTCGGCGGGCGCTTCACCGCCGGACCACGTCCGGACGGCACGTTCCAGGTGGCCGCGGACCTGCCCTACCAGCCCCTCGACCTCACTCCGGAGACCGCCCCGTGACCATCCGCGTAGTCATCGCCGACGATCAGCCCCTGGTGCGCACCGGCTTCAAGTCCCTGCTCGGACCGGCGCCGGACATCGAGGTGGTCGGCGAGGCGGGCGACGGACGCGAAGCGGTGCGGCTGGCCAAGGCCGCCCAGGCCGACCTGGTCCTGATGGACATCCGGATGCCGGTTCTCGACGGTCTCGCGGCGACCCGTCTGATCACCGGTGACGAGGACCTCGCCGGGGTGAAGGTCCTGATCCTGACCACCTTCGAGATCGACGAGTACGTCTTCGAGGCGCTGCGCGCCGGGGCCAGCGGCTTTTTGGGCAAGAGCGCCGAGGCGGAGGAGCTGCTGCAGGCGGTCCGTACGGTCAGCCGGGGCGACGCGCTGCTGTCCCCCGCCGCGACCAGAAGCCTCATCAGCCGGTTCCTCGCCGGTCCCAGCACTCCGGAGCCCCTGGACGACACGGCCCGCCGCGGGCTGGATGCGCTCACCGACCGGGAGCGGCAGATCACCGCACTCGTGGCGACCGGGCTGTCCAACGACGAGATCGCCGCGCGGCTCGTGCTCAGCCCGGCCACCGTGAAGACGCATGTGAACCGCGCCATGGTCAAGGTCGGCGCCCGCGACCGGGCCCAACTCGTCGTCATCGCCCATCGCAGCGGCCTCGCCGCATCGGCATAGACCGGTACGCGGGCGCGGCGCGGACGCGGCAGGGGTACGCGGGCGCGGCGCGGACGCGGCAGGGGTACGGGTACGGGTACGGGTACGGGGCGCCCGCGCAGTGCCGCTCAACGGGTGCAGGATCCCGCTCGGGCGGAGTCCGTGCCGCCGTGCGACGTGCGCAGGGTGCCGACCGTCTTCAGCACCCGGTCGGCCGGTTCCCGCAGCCGCGGATGGGCCAGGACCGTGTTGCGCAGGCCGCGCACCGGTCTGCGCCACATCCGGTAGGCCGCGGCCACCGGATGGGGCCTGGCCACGAACCCTTCGCCCACGCGCAGTTCGCGGGTCTTGAGCCAGTCCTTGTACTCCTTGTCGCCGCGTCCGAGGTCTACGAGGGTCACGCCGTGCCGGGCCGCCGCCTCGGCCAGCCGAAGGTGCATCATCAGCCCGGGCGAGTAGTAGCGCAGTTCCGGGTCGTAGGCGGTGAACCAGGCCGCGAGCACCGTGCTCGTTCTCGGCCCGAAGTGTGCGGCCACCGGTCGGTCGCCGGCGTACAGCACCGACAGCACGCCGGTGAAGTGCTCCTCGCGGGTACGGAACAGATGGTCCACCAGGCCGACGATCCACGGCCGGGAGAACCGGTCCATCCGTCCCGTCCGGCGGTACTGGGCGGACTTCCACCGCATGAGTGTGCGCAGCGCCCGCGGATCGCGCTCGTCGGCGACGAACCGCACCCCGCCCAGGTCGCGCCCCAGGCGGCGTTCCTTCTTCAGCACCGTCTTGGCCAGCCCCGGGTAGGCGCCGCGCAGCCACTGCGGGTAGTCCCCGTCGCCCGGCTTCACATCGATCACCGGTGAGGCGAAGGTCCCCGTGACATGTCCGCCGAACGGCTCCTGCTCCTCGACGAGGTGGTCGAACTCGAAGACGGACAACCCGCAGGCCCGCAGCAGGTCCTGGGCGTCCCAGGAGACGCCGGGGGCGTGTACGAGGGCCTGGCAGTCGGACAGGCCGAGGCCGATGGCCCGGCCCACGCCGAGGGCGTTGCGCTCGTAGGGGAAGAACCCGACGGGCCGGCCGTCCTCGCGCAGGACGGCCACCCGTGCCCCGGCGCGGTACCTGCCGATCCCGAGCGCGAACTCCGGTGCCAGGAAAGGGTTGGCGTATACGGGCGACGCGTCCATGGCCTGGTGCCAGGCCCGGCGGAGCGAGTCGCTCAGCTCGCCCGCTCCGTGGATGGTGATGTCCATCTCACATCAACCGCCCTTCCACACCCTCCGCGAGGAACCTGCGGGCGGCGCCTGCGCCGGCGCAGGCCGGCACGGCATGGTGACGAGTGCTCATGGATCGCATGGACGGTGCTCCCCCCTGTGACGCGCTGTCCGCGTCCCGAAATGCTCGGCAAGGCTCAAACGTCGCGAAACAGTACGCACGCTGTCAAGGGTGCCGGGCGCCAACAAAAGGCTACGCTCGCGCATGCGGCGCGGGGACGGTCGTCCGCTTCTTCTGCGTGGGCGCCGTCACACGTGACACGTGCCCTGAACAAGCGCTTAGATAGGCTCCGCCGACTTCCGCCGCGCTTGAGCTGGGGGCCCCGTTGCTGTTCACATCCGTCGACGACGTCTCCGCCCGTCTCGCCGAAACCGGCTATCTGGCCTCGCCCGCCGTCGCCACGACCGTCTTCCTGGCCGACCGGCTCGGCAAGCCCCTTCTGGTGGAGGGCCCGGCCGGCGTCGGCAAGACGGAACTCGCCAAGGCCGTCGCGCAGGTCGCCGGGGCCCGGCTGGTGCGGCTGCAGTGCTATGAAGGCGTCGACGAATCACGGGCTCTGTACGAGTGGAACCACGCCAAGCAACTGCTGCGCATCAGCGCGGGCCGTGACGAGACATGGGACGAGACGCGTACGGACATCTTCAGCGAGGAATTCCTGCTGACGCGTCCGCTGCTGACCGCGATCCGCGGTGACGACCCGAAGGTGCTGCTGATCGACGAGACCGACAAGGCCGACGTCGAGGTGGAGGGCCTGCTGCTCGAAGTGCTCAGCGACTTCCAGGTCACCGTCCCGGAGCTGGGGACGATCACCGCGACCAGCCGTCCCTTCGTGGTCCTCACCTCGAACGCGAGCCGTGAGCTGTCCGAGGCGCTGCGCCGCCGTTGCCTCTTCCTCCACATCGGCTTCCCCGAGGCGGAGCTGGAACGCAGCATCGTCCGTCTGAAGGTGCCGGGCCTCGACGAGGCACTGGCCGATTCCGTGGTGCGGGTGGTCGGGGCGCTGCGTGCGATGGATCTGCGGAAGGTCCCGTCGGTCGCCGAGACCATCGACTGGGCGCACACGCTGGTCGCGCTCGGAGCCGGCGCCCTCGACGAGACCGTCGTACGCGGCAGCCTCGGCGTCCTCCTCAAGCATCAGGACGACATCCTCAAGGCCGCGGCCAAGCTCGACCTGGACGCCGTATGACCGCCGCCGTGCCCGGGGCGGGTCTCACCGAGCGGCTGACGGGACTCGTCGGCGCGCTGCGCTCGCACGGCGTACGGATCGGAACCGGCGAGACCGTGGACGCCGCGCGGACGGTGGAGGTGCTCGGCCTGGCGGACCGGGAGCGGCTGCGCGAGGGGCTGGCAGCCGCACTGCTGCACAACGCCGGGCAGCGGCGGGTGTTCGATCCGGTCTTCGAGGTGTACTTTCCGCTGCGCGTCGGGGCACCGGACACCGGGGGGCCCGCGGACCGGGAGGCCCTTCGCGACCGGCTCGCGGACGCTCTCGCGACCGACGACCGGGCGATGATGGCGCGGTTGGCGGCGGAGGCGGTGGACGGCTTCGGTGGGTACGGGTCCTCCGCGGGGCCGGGCGGGTGGTCGTCGTCCCAGACGCTCGACCGGATCCGTCCGCAGACGCTGCTGGCGCGCGTACGCGACTCCCTCAGGGCCCAGGCCGGCGGGACGGGGTTCGCCGACCGGCTGCTCGACGACGAGATCCGCCGGCGCATCGAGGTCTTTCGGGCGCAGGTCGCGGTGGAGGCCCGGCGCCGGGTCGCCGAGCGGCGCGGCCGGGACGAGATCGCGCGGAGGGCCGTGGCCGGTACGGCAGACCAGGTCGACTTTCTGTACGCGGGAAAGGCGCAGCTCGCCGAGTTGCGCAGGACTGTGCAGCCGCTCGCGCGCAAACTGGCCACCCGGCTGGCCGCCCGCCGCCGGCGCGCCGCCCGCGGCACCATCGATCTGCGGCGGACGCTGCGCGGCTCGCTGTCGACGGGCGGGGTGCCGATGCGCCCCGTGCTGCGCCGACGCCGCCCGGTGCGACCCGAACTGGTGCTGCTGTGCGATGTGTCGGGCTCCGTGTCGGGATTCTCCGACTTCACGATGCTGCTGGTGCAGGCGCTGCGTGACCAGTTCAGCAAGGTACGGGTGTTCGCCTTCGTGAACCGGATCGACGAGGTGACCGGGATGCTGGCACCGGGCGTCGCCGATCCGGCGGGGCTGGGCGCCAGGATCCGCTCGGAGGCCACGCTGACGGGCTGGCACGGCAGCAGCGACTACGGCGTCGCCTTCGGCGAGTTCACTGGGCGGTACGCCGACGCCGTGGGCGCCAGGACGACCGTGTTCGTCCTGGGTGACGCCCGTACGAACATGAGCGACCCCAACCTGGCGGCCGTACGGCAGCTCTCCGCACAGGCGCGCCGCACCTACTGGCTCAACCCCGAGCCGCGCTCGCAGTGGGGCACCGGCGACTCCGCCGCGCCCGCCTACGCCGAGCTCGTCGAGATGCACGAGTGCCGCAACACCCGGCAGCTCAGCGGGCTGATCAGTCGCCTGCTGCCGGTCTGACCCCACCGGCCGACCGCACATCCGGAGGGCGATATGCCGATATAGGGGCTGCGCTTACACCCCGCTGGCGAACTATATAGCTCCACCACATGTGCGCCCGACCTGCGTCTTCCTACCGTGTGCCGACACGTCGCCCACGATCCCGCCCTCGACCGGCTGCACATCGTCGCCGACGCGCCCCTTCCGAGCAGCATTCAGGCACCAAAGGAGCCGGTGCGCGTCTTCGCCGAGCAGGCGGTGGGGCGGATCGCCGACTGGACGGATGACTCGTGGGCCCGCGAGAACAGCCGCGTGTGGCAGGCCACAGGCCGGTCTGGGGGCACCTGGTACGTCAAGATCCACCAGAGTGATCGCTTCCACGGACGCGAGGTGACCGCGTACCGCTCGTGGACGCACGCACTCGGCTGGCACGCGCCGCGTCTGGTGGCCGCCGACGCGTCACTGCGGGCGGTCGTAGTGACCGCCCTGCCGGGCCGCAGCCTGCACGGCGCCGTCCTGGACCAGGCAGCCGAGGTGCGGGTGCACCGCGGGCTCGGCGAGCTGGCCGCCGCGTTCCACCACAGCGCCCCGCCCCGCACACCTCCCCCCGCCGACCGCACCTCTTCCACGGGGAAGTTGGGGCGTCACCTGTCCGTCGCGCGTCCGTATCTGAACCACGGGGACGAAGAACTGCTGCGCGTGCTCGCCGAGCGGCGTGCGGCCCTGCCCCCGATCGTCGAGGTGCCCACCCTCGGTGATCTGCAACTGCGGAACGTGCTGCTCGCCGATGACGACACGCTCGGCCTGTTCGACTTCGAGCGGGTTGTCTCCGCAGGGCCCGTGTCCCGCGCTGCTCGTGTCGCTCTGTGGATGGCTGGAGCGCCGTTCCTGTCGCATTGCAGTAGCTCGTCGTATTGCCACACCTGTGCGGCCCTGTGAGGAAGCACACACTATCGGCTGCGGGGTGGCCGAGCCTTGCGTCCCTGAGGAAACCGGCGTTTTCGACTTCGACGAGTGTGCACGGGCGGTCCTCGGCCTGCTACGACCCGGCGGCAACCCGCCGCCTCGGCGACGCCGGGCGGGAGTCGGTGCGCGACCGCTTCCTGCTGATGTCCTCGCCGCCGACACCGTGGAACAGTTGCTGACCGCAGACGACACGGGGATGCCCTGCGGGTGTCGGAGCAGGCTTCCGGGAACCGACGGGGCGGGCCGCAGCAACTGGCGTGGCCCTGGTGGAGCTACATCACCAGCGTCTGCGGGGTTTATGGAGGGACGACGGGGCGGGACTGGGCGGAGCAGTTCAGGGTTCGATCAGGCCGGCTCGAATTGCGTATCGGGTCAGTTCCAGGCGGTCGTGCAGGCCCAGCTTCTGCAGCATGTTGGCCCGATGACGCTGGACGGTCTTGAAGCTGATGAACAGAGTCTCGGCGATCTCCTTGGAGGAGTGGCCTTCGGCAATGAGCTTGAGGATCTCTTCCTCTCGAGGGGTGAGCACACTGTCCGGGGCTTCCTCACCGGAGCGGACACGCTCGAGGTAGTTGCGGATCAGGGCAGTGACCGCTCCCGGGTAGAGGAAAGGCTCGCCGCGCATCGCGGCCCGGCAGGCGGCCACCAGGTCTTGGTCCGCGACGGACTTCAGGACGTATCCGCAGGCGCCGGCTTTGAGGGCCTGGAAGAAGTACTGCTCGTTGTCGTACATGGTCAGCATCAAAATGCGCAGGTCCGGTTGGGTCTGGGCGAGTTCCCGTGCGGCCTGCAGGCCGGTCATGCGCGGCATGGCGACGTCAAGGATGGCCAGGTCGGGGCGGTGTGTCCGGGCCTGGGCGATGGCGTCGGCGCCGTCTCCGGCTTCCGCCACGACGGTGAAGTCGGGCTCGCTTTCGAGGATGAGGCGAACCCCTCGGCGGACCAGCGCATGGTCGTCCGCCAAGAGGATCCGGGTGGTCACGGGCTCGGTCATGGTTTCCCACCCTGCTCCGGTGTCGGCACGGTCAGCCGGACGCGGGTGCCGCTTGCCGTGCCAGGGCGGATGTCCAGGGCTGCGCCGATGAGGAGGGCGCGCTCGCGCATGCCACGGATCCCGGCGCCTTCGCGGACCGGGCCGATCCCTTGACCGTCGTCGACGATGTCCAGCACCACCGCCTCAGGGGTGTCATGAAGGGCAAGCTCGGCGTGGGTGGCTTCGGCGTGGCGGGCGATGTTGGTCATGGCTTCCTGGGCGATCCGGTAGATCACCAGTTCTGTCTCCCGGCTCAGTGGCGGAAGCCCCGGCTCAAGGTGGCGTGTGACCTCCAGTCCGGCGTGCGCGGCGAAGTCGTTGGCCAAGGACGTCAGCGCGGCAACCAGGCCGAGGTCTTCCAGGACGCCGGGGCGCAACCGACGGGCGAGGCGGCGTACTTCGTCAAGACTGTCACGGGTGGTCTCCCGCGCTTGGCCAAGTTCGGCCCGTAGCGGATCGGGGGCCCGATCGGCGGCGCGTTTCAGGTCCAGCAGCACCGCTGTCAGGCTCTGGCCGACCTCGTCGTGGAGCTCGGCGGCGATGCGGCGCCGTTCGGCCTCCTGGGCCGCCAGTACCCGGGCGCTGGCGGTGGCGCGTTCAGCTTCCAGCCGGTCGAGCATGGCGTTGAAGGTACGGATCAGCTCGGCGACATCGCCTTTGGCGGGCACCGAGAGCCGCTGTCCCGGTTTCAGCAGGTCGACCTCGCTCATGAGGTGCGTCAGCCGGTCCAGCGGGGCGAGCCCGATCCGCAGCAGGATCGCATTGACGACCAGCATCACGGCCAGACCCGCCAGCAAGATGATCGCTTCGGTCAGCAGCACCGGCACCGACACCGTCACCAGCGCCGACATCAGCAGCGCCGTGGCCGTGCCCAGCACCAGTGCGTTGAGTGTGAAGATTCGCCAGAACAATGACACCGGCCGCAGCGCCTCCTTCACGCTCACGAACCGCCTGCCCTCTCCGCCCTGTGCACTGGCAGGCATCTTCTTCTTCGGGCTCTGCTGCCAGCCTGCCTCCAGCAGGCCGGTAGGGCGACACGAGACAGCCCTCACCACCATGGAGGCACGGTGCAGACGCAGAGGCGTACACCACACGCCCCGGCATAAATGGGGTCCGCGACCGATGGTCCTCGGAATGCCGACCGGCCAGAGTTGAGAGCGAGCGGGAAGAACAACGGTCACCTCGCCGGATCCCGGACCACTCCTGAAAGGACCCATGCTGATGTCGGCGAACACCCTCCTTGTGGAACCAGATGTACAACATGTGCCCGTGCACGAGGCACGGGCACGGTTGGAACAGAAACGTAAGGCCCGTCTGGCCCAGCTGGAGGCGCTCACCGAGGCCGAGCCTGGGGTCGACGGCGTGCTCGACAGCCAGAAGGACACCGTGCGGCGTGCGCTCATCGGCATCGACAACGTCCTCGCCCGGATGGAGGACGGCACCTACAGCACACGCCAGAGCCGTGCGAAGCCCACCCCACACCCCAGCTGGAACGGCCGCGAACCGGATGCTCGCAGCCTAGGTCTCCTCGCGAGCGAGCCCCCTGCGTGAGCCTCAATGAGTAGCGGGCTTTCTGCCCTGACAACTCGCGCAGCTCGGGCACCCCGCCCGGTGTCGGCGTACACATGAACGCGGCCAGCAAGGTACAGGGACAGATCACCATGCTGAAGGGAGGTTTGTGCAGCCTGGATTAGCAGGCCCCCCGGCCTCCGAGGGCGGGGGCCGTTCAAGGGCGCCTTCCGAACGTCTCCGTGTGGCGGGGCGACGCTCACGCTGGACAGCTCGCCCTGCGCCGAAGTCCCTGATTACTGTAACGGACTCAACCGCACCATGCGGCAACGATGTCAGTCAGCCAGAGCCCGCCCCCATGTTCCCGTCTCCAGCGGCCGGGGCCGGAAAGCCCTTCGGGAGCCTGGCTGTTCTCAACGACTCCCGGCAGTGACGGCAGCCGCGGCTTCTGCCGGCCGTGCCGCAGCCGAAGCTGTACATCGCGCTGCGGGCATGCCGCTGCGGGCGCTGCCGCCTCGATCGGGAGATCAGTCAGTGACCTGGCGGCCCTCCTTCGTTGGCCGCCGGTCGGCGGCCTCATCACCAGATGACCGACGCTGGACCGGCTGCCTGGCGGCGCCACTGATCCCGGCGGGCGCCGCGTTCAGCGACCGCCCCTGTAGGCGCCAGCCGGGACCAGCCCACGAATGGACTGCGCCAACGAGCGGCGCTTGCAGGGCGCACTCGTCGCATTCGACAAGACCGATCGCATTGCCGTCCTGAGCGAGCTGCCAGAGCTCTTCCGCCCCGAGTTGGACCGCTCATAGCCACTGCGACGGCAAGCCTGCCGGCGCGCGTGACGGGACAGGCGGCGCCGCACCCTCGTCGGATCATGCCGTGGCCAGCGGCGACCGGCCCAGGAGCGCGATGCCTGCCACGGCCATGGCCGCCCCCAGCGCCTGCACGGTCAACGCCCAGACGGACGAGGCGAGCTGTTCGCCGAAGACAGCGATACCGATCGCGACCGCACCGATCGGTTCCAGGGTGTCGATGATCGGGAGGCTGATGGCAAGGGAGCCGGCCTGGTAGGCGCTTTGCGACAGGACCAGTCCCACCGCCCCGACGACGATGAGTGAGTACGGCTCCCAGCGGGAGAACGCGCCGAAGCCGTCGACCCGGAACAGTCCAGCCGCGCTCTTGGTCAGGCTGTCGAGGAGCGCCAGCATCAGCGCCGCGCAGATCGCGTACAAGGCCGTCCGCAGCCGCCCCCGGCGGCTCACCCCGGTCGGCACCAGCAGCGCCACCACGCCACCGATAGCTGCGAGCACCGGCACCCAGTCACGCACGGATGGAACTGCCGCCCCTGCGGGGGAGTGCGGCAGGGCTGTCAGGAACATGGCTACACCTCCAGCCGTGCAGACCATCCCGGTCGCCGCGAAGTGAGTCAGGGGCATCCTGCGCCGCCATGCCAGCAGGGGCAGGGCGAAGAGGAGATCGGTGGCCGCCAGCGGCAGGACCAGGACCAGCGGGCCGAAGGCCAACGCGAAGCCCAGCAGCGCAAAGGAAGAGGTGACCAGGCCCATTCCCGCCAGCCACATCGGCCTACGGGCCAGGTCGAGCAAGAGTCGGAGCCGCAACGACTCCTGCCTGGATGCCTGGCGCGCCGCCTGGTGCTGAAGCACCGACCCGCCCCCGAAGCAGATGGCAGAAAGCAGGGCGGCCGGCACCGCGACGGCGGTGTTCATGGGGCAAGGATCTCGCACGGGCTCCGAGATCGCGTCTGACACGCGGGAGCAGGGCAGCCCGGGCGCAGCCCGACGCCTGCGGACAGTCCAGCGTTCGGCCAGGTGTGCTCCAGCATCAGCGAGCCCACCGGCCATAGCCGCAGGCAGCGCGACGAACCAGACCCGAGTGCGGGTTGGGTGGCCAGTGCTGCGCCGCGCGGATCTTGGGGCAGCGTGTGTCCAAGGCAAGGGGAAGGTCCGCGGCTGGCCGTTGTCTGGACTGAAGCAGGCGTCCTGTCGACCACACGGGATCCCGCGGGACGCGACGTCGAGCAGCGGTCGCAGCACCACATCCTTGCGTCCGGACTGCGGTCAGCGATGGGCGACGACGGCGACGGGTGTGGCGCAGTGGTGTATGAGGGCATGGGCGACCGGCCCGATTCGCGCGCCCAGGAAAGCCCGGCGGACGCGTCGGCCGACCACGACGAGTTCCGCGTTGGCTGCTGCGCGGACCAGCAACTGAGCGGGCGCGCCTACAGGTGACCGCTCGACGACTTCCACCGAGGGGAATCTCTGCCGCCACGGCGCGAGGATCTCCGTGAGTCGCCGCGCGACGTCCTGGCCCATCTGCCGCTTGGCTGCCAGGAGAGCGGCCGCGTCGCGGACCACTGGTGGAATCGACCATCCGTACAGCGCCAGCAAGCGGTGCCCATGCCGTGCGGCATGGGCGAAACCGAAGTCGAAGAGCGGGTCGCAGAACTGGTTGATGTCCACGCCGACGACCACGTCACGACAGAGTTCCGGGGCAGCCCGATCCGGAGCGGCAGCCTGCCCCGGCAGCCTTACGAGCACGACAGGCCGCTCCGTCATGCTGATCGTCTCCATTCCGACCGATCCGAGGAGGAAGCCCATCACACCACTGAGCCCGCGCGAGCCCAGTACCAGCAGGTCGGCCTCGGCCGCCTCGCTGGCCAGGGCGGCGGCGGGCCGCCCGGGCAGCGGCCGGGTGCTGATCTCCAGCGAGGCGTGTTCCCGCCGGAGCACTTCCGCGGCATCGGCCAGGAGCTCGTCTGCCCAGCGGCACTGTGCATCAGGGCTGACCACAGGAACGGTGGCCGCGCCCGGCCACTCGTACGCATGCACGATCCGCAGTGGCACCTCACGCAGCAGCGCCTCTTGCGCCGCCCAATCAGCAGCGGCGCCGCTCTCGGGTGACCCGTCCACACCGACGGCCACGTGGCCGGACATAGGGCGACCCCCTTCAGGCAGAAGACGTGCAGCCGTCCCCCTGGAGTCACGACTTGTGGGTACCACGATGTAGGGCGTTCAGACCGCTGTCGGCCGACTTCACCGTTCCGAGCCACGACTGGCCGTTCCAGCGCCGTATTCATGTGCATGATTCTCGTCTTTCCCCTGCCTGTCAGACTCCGGTGAGACATGGAAGGTGCACGTCTCATTGATCTGATGCAGGGCGAGACAGGACCAGGAGCACCGTGACGATGCCCCTTGCCGACCAGGTCGTGATGGCACGGCAGGACGGTCGGGTGACCGACGAACCCGTCTAAAGCCGGCCCGCCCCAAGCGCAGGAGTTTCACCGCCGCGTACAAAGCGCGGATCCTCGCCGCCCGACGCCCTGTCCGACGGCAGCCCCGAGCGCGGGTTGCTGCTGCGTAAGGAGAAGCTGTCACCCCGCATCTGGCCAGCTCAGAGTGAAGATGGAAAAGGCTCATTGAAAGTACGATTCGAGCGTGCCGCGACGCCGAACGTCGAGCGTCGCACAGTGGAACGAGCCGCCGAACGGTGCATAGTGCAGCAAGTCGCATGGAATCGGTTCGAATCCCCATTTCTCCAAGGCGCGCAGCATGGCGGTGTGGTGTCGCTCCGCGATCACCCGCCTCTCATCGATCATGAGAACGTTCATGCTGAGCCACTTGCCGCACATCGAGGTGATCTTGAGCAGACGCTCGCTGATCGGGTCGGGCTCCGGGGCGATCAGGATGTCCCACGCCTTCAGGATGTCGGGCAGGCGGTCGACGTTGATGTATTCGGGATTGACCAGCACTTTCCCTGGTGCGAGCGGGACGAAGGTCGTGTCGATGTGCATGGGTGTGCGGCAGCGGCTCTCGATCTCGTGGATGCGATAGCCGGATCCGAGGTGGCGGCGCAGCCATTCGATCCCTGTGCGGTTGGTGACGTTGCTCCGCGTGACGAACAGGTCGCGCCCCGCGCGCACGAAATCCGCCGCGTCGAATACCGGCTCGAACTCGGTGAGGATGTAGCGCATGGGCTCGTCAGCCGCGGGGACAGCAAAATCCGCCTTGAACAGCGCGTCGGTGAGCTGTGGCTTCGGGGCCGCCGTCCAGCGCGCGCCGCGCCGGAAGTAGTCCTTGAGGATCGCACGGTAGGAGCGGGTTTCGAAATATCGGCACGGCCAGGCCATCGGAGTTTCGATGATTTCGTCACCGATCACGAGCATGCAGTCGCGTGGGCACGCGTTGCAGAAGCCGCGTGACGACCAGTCGGGAGTACTGAAGCGTTGCTTGTGGTCGACCGCTTCCGGGCGTCTGACCGTGACGCCGAGGGACTCAAGGAGGGTGACGAACTGATCGAGCTCGTACCGGGCTGGCTCGATCAGCATGCGCGGATACCTGAAGCCCGCGGCAAGCCCTTGCGCCTGCGCTACCCGTGACGGGACATTGCAGGCCACGACCGGGTGGTTGGAGGGGATCGTCGCGCCGTCGAGACGCCCGACGATGACCTCCTCCAGCGGATCCCACTCGTTGTGTGAATTGACCGGCGAAACGAGAGGCCGCGCAGCATTGTCGACTGCGGTCGATGACGGCGGCATCACGCCTAGTCCACTACCCATGCAGGGGCGTCTTTGTCTGCCGCCGCCGGGATGCCTGGCCTCGACCTCACCACCATGCTCAACCACTTTCGACTCGACGGTCGGTAACTTAGGGCACTGGCTAATTTACCCTGTGTGGTGTAGTGGGTGGGTTATCCACCCGACCTGCCGCCGTGTAGCGGACGGCCGGCCGGCGAGGTCGTTGCCCCCTTCCACGTTCCGAGCGGACATGCCTCGACGGTCTCTGCGGCTACCTCACGTGATCAAATCGGCGCTGTGGTGCCCGACGCACGAGACGTCAGCCCGTGTGCGCGGTTGGATGTCTCCACCGTGGTGGTCGCCTTGATGTGCTGGTGCGAGCGCGGGCCCCGAGTCGTGTGAGGTTGCGTCAGACGGCTGCTTTTCTGGCATGAGCGTGCACGCCTGGGTCACCGCTCGTCCGACTCCGGCTGGTCACCTTCGGGCAGGATTCTCTCGTACCGGACGCGGCGTCGGTGGAGTGCGTAGGCCGCAGCGAGGATGAGCCAGAGCGCGGTAATGGGCACGACGAACCAGAACATCGCTACGCTGTACGGCACGAGTGCGTCGTGCTGGGTGGCTTCGAGGACGAGATAACTGATGTAGGCGCCGTAATAGCCGAGGAACAGCGCACCTTCCAAACGGCTCACGGCGAACCCGGTGAAGGTGATCGGCAGCAGCGCCAGCGACACCGCGAGCATGACGGGCAGGTCGAACCGGATGACCGCCGGTGCGACGTCGATCCCGTGGGGCGCGATGGTGGCGGTCATGCCGATCGCGACCCCGATATTGAACATGTTGCTGCCGACGATGTTGCCCACGGCGAGGTCACGCTCGCCTTTGATCACCGCCATGATGCTGGTTGCGAGCTCCGGTAGTGACGTGCCAATGGCCACCACGGTCAGTCCGATGATCAGATCGCTGACGCCCAGCACTGCCGCTACCTGACTGGCGGCGTTGACCAGCAGATGAGCACCCGCCACAAGGAGGGCCACGCCGAAGGCCACCAGTGCGAGGTTGACGCCAACCGCCCGTACCCGCAAGCCACTGGCGTCGACCAGCTCGTTCCCGGTCTTCGTGGTACCGCCGGCCACCGCAGGCGCGGGAACGGAGCGGCTCGGATAGCGCCGCCGGGAGACGATCACCGTCATGGTGACATAAGCCAGCAGCGCCGCAAGCAGCACGATGCCGTCGAATCGGCTGATGGTGCCGTCGAGCGTGACCAGCAGTAACACCACCGACAGTCCCACCATCGCCGGGATGTCGGTGCGGACGACCCGGGACTTCACGCCCAGCGGCACGAGCAGCGCCGCCAGCCCGAGGACGAGCAGGATGTTGGCGATGTTGGTGCCCAGGATGTTCCCCAGGGCAAGTGCGGGGTGCCCGCCGAACACTGCGTCGGCGCTGACGGCCAGTTCCGGTGTCGACGTGGCGAACGACACCACGGTCAGACCCACCGTCAGCGAGGACATCCCGATGGTCCGGGCCAACGAGCGGGCTCCCCGGACAAGCGACTCGGCGCCGACAGCCAGAAGTACGAGGCCCGCTACCAGGAGGAGGATCGTCATCGCGTTGATTCCTGTCCGTCAGATCAATGTGACCGGGCGCAGCGATGACGCGGCGGCCTGGCGCCCGGCGTCAGGGCCTGTTTCGGGAAGGCGCGATTGCTCAGTGACAAAGGGTGATGACATGACTGTCCGGTGACAGAGAGTGGGGGGGAATCGGGGCATCTGGCCGGAGTCTATGCCGCATGTGCAGGTGGACGCGGTAGGGACTGTCTGATGATTCCGGCGACGGCGACCCATCAGGGCAGGCCGGCCGTCGCTCAGCGTGATCCTGTTCCGGGAGCAGCAGGCCTCTTGGTCCCTGTCGTTGGCCGGAGCAGCCCATTGGCATGGTCGTCGGCCGTGAGCAACTGTGGAGGATGGGTTGTGTGGGCAGCGTTCGCGGGCGCCCTCGACATGCCGTTGCAGCATGATCTCCGGTGCCTTCCGGCCCGGGGTGTTGTAGCTGGTCGGGTGTGCCTGCGAGGCGCATGCCTCGTGGGCGGGAGACGGAGGGTATGTGATGCGTGGGCAGGTCGTAGTGGGCGTGGACGGTTCGAAGTCGAGCCTGGACGCGGTCGCAGTTGCCGCTCGTGAGGCGCGGTTGCGTGGGTGCGGGCTCCGGGTGGTGCATGCGTTCATCTGGCCCCTCATGGGGGTACCGCTCGGTCCGTCCCCGCTCGGTCCGCCGGAGGGAGGGCTGCGCAACCAGGCCGAGCGGCTGGTGGCTGAGGCGGTGGAGCACGCGCGCGATGCTGCAGCGGATGTCACGGTGACAAGCGCCGTTGTCACAGGGGATGCGCTGCCGGTTCTGGAGGCCGAGTCGCGCCGGGCAGAGCTGCTCGTCGTGGGCAGCCGGGGACTGGGAGGATTCTCGGGGCTTCTGG
Organism: Streptomyces caeni; assembly: GCF_042678285.1. Lineage (NCBI taxonomy): Bacteria > Bacillati > Actinomycetota > Actinomycetes > Kitasatosporales > Streptomycetaceae > Streptomyces > Streptomyces caeni. The sequence continues at coordinate 83,833 of NZ_JBHUDX010000083.1, read as the reverse complement.
TGGGGTCCACGGCTGTGCATCTGTCCGCTCACGGCGGCTGTCCGGTGCTGATGGTGAGGGGTGAATCCGATCCGACCGAACCGATCGTGCTGGGGATCGATGGCTCACAGGCCGGCGACACCGCGGTCGAGTTCGCCTTCGCGGAAGCCGCTTTCCGAGGCACTGGCATCATCGCCGTTCATGCCTGGACCCCCTGGAACGTGGAGGTGCCTTCGCCGCAGGATCCGTCCACGCCTTATGCGTCCGAGCCGGGCATGCCTGCCGACGGTAAGGAGCGTCTGCTGTCCGGGGCACTTGCCGGTCGGCTGGAAAGGTACCCGGGAGTGCCGGTCGAGCGAACGGTCGTTCGTGGCGGTGCCCGTCAAGCGCTCATCGAGGCGAGCAGGAACGCGGGACTTGTCGTTGTCGGGGCCCGGGGCCGCGGCGGGTTCAAGGGGCTGCTTCTCGGGTCCGTCAGTCAGGCCATGCTGCATCACGCGCATTGTTCGGTCGCCGTCGTACGGGGGCCAGCGGACACCGGTGATCCATTGGCCGCCCGCCCGGCCGACCGTTGGTCGTGGTCGTCGGAACGGTCAAGTGATTGACCTGGCGCGGAACCGCGGCGCTGCCGCCGGAGCTCAGCCGCGCGGGATGACGGCTTTAGGGCGGCGGTGTGCTGAGCACCGCGTGGGTCATCCGGGTCAGTGGTGTCCTCGGGGTGCAACCGGGCTTGCGCCCGCCCGGGATCATCAGTAGCTCGGCCACCAACGCGGCGGCCGGGTGCGCGGCTGGAAAGGGTTCCGACAGCGAGTTCGTTCTCCCATAAGGATGGCGTGCGTCGGCATTTCGGCACACCGGAGAAGCGTCGCGTCGTAGCCGCGTCGGGCAGGCAGGCGTTCGAATGCGGCAGCCCCGAGCCGCGTCACGGTGGTCGGCACGGAGCAGAAACGTCACCCATCTCGCACAGGAGGGCCGCTCACGGCGACGCCCGTACCGCCGGCCGCAGGCGGTGCGCGGGCCGGCCGTCCTGGGTGCCGAACCGGGTCGTCTGTGGGTTCAGGCGAGCTCTGGGCCGGTACCGTCTTCATCACGGCCAGGCCCGAGGAAACCGGCCAGGACATCCGCCACGGCGGCCGAGTCGCTGCCCCGGTCCGTGTGGATAATAGCGCCGTCGACCTGGCCGAGCTTGCCCTCGCCGGTCTCGATCTCCGTCATGTCGACCCACCACAAGATTCACGTCCGAGGCGTTCCAGCAGCTGTGCGGTCGCTGGGGCGTGGTGCAGTCGATGGGACGCGTCGGGTCGGCGTTGGCCAACGCCGCCGCGGAGTCGTTCCACTCGGTCCTCGAGGTCGAGTACCGCCGGCCGCGCTGTGACGGCGTTTCGTGTTGTTGAAGTCCGCGATCCACGCAGCGGTCTTCAGCCGGGCCTCGGCGCGGGTGGCGAAGGTGTGCCGGTGGATGCTACCTCGCATCCGTCCACGACGCGTTCTCCCGCCGCGCCCTTGGCTACGCGATGGGCACGCAGCACGACGCCGCGCTGGTCAGCGCCGCCCTGCCGATGGCCATCGCGACCCGAGGCGCCACCCGTCGAGTTCGAACGGATCATCCAGGAAGCGCGAGCCCGGAGCGATCAGGAAGTCCGGGCCGCATAACCAACGTCTCTACGGAACCAGGGGATTGCCACCGATGCCGTCGGCGGTCGTACCAGGGGCGGTGCCAGGCTTGCTGCCACCTGTTCGACGCGGGGTCTGACCCGGTCAGGGGAGACACCCCACGGTTGCGCGATGTCGGTCTCGCTCGCGCCGTGCCTGCGCATGAGATGCTCCCCGGGCACAGTGCTGACATGCACCACGATGTGCTCCGCCTCAGGGGCCAGGGCCATACCGTACCGGGCCGCTGCCATCGGTGCCTCCGACAGGTCGATGCCGAGCAGGACGGTTCGGTACGCGGTGTCGGGCCGGTTCCTGACGACGAGTACCGGAACTCGGCTGCCCCGCACGAGATTCTCCGGCGTACTGCCTAGGAGACCGGTAGCCACCCGGTCCATGCCGCAGGCCCCCACCACCAGAAGATCGGTGTCCAGGCCCTCGGCCGTCGCCAGGATCGCGGCACTGGTCTTTCCGGAGCGCAACAGAGGTCGGGCGGCTACGCCGCCAGCGCAGTGGTGGGACATGCGCCGTGAGCTGCTCCCGGGCGACCTTCCTCAGCCGCGGAAGCAGACGTTGGCAGGAGGTGCACGACGGTCAGACCTCCGTCATGTCGTCCGGCCAGCTGTGCTGCCCGTCCCACGGCCCAGCCGGACCGCCGTGTAAGATCGGTGGCCGCCATCACCTGCCGCAGTGTCACCGTGTGCCCTTCAGTTCTCCCTGCATTCCGGCTCATGGTGGACGGCACCGCTGTGGGCGGTGGCCGCTGTGGTCGGCTCGCTGCGGCTGCGCTCGTTTCCTGCCGCCGGGGGCTTGGATCCTGAGGTACCCTGCCGTGCTCACTGGCGTGCACCGGGTCACCGAACGACGGTGACCGGCCATTGCGCATGACGCCGAAGCGCCTGGCTGACCGAGCCCAGGAGCATGCCGGGGAAGCCGCCTCGGCCCCGCGCCCCGACCACCAGGAGCTGGGCGCTGCCGCTGGCCTCGATTAGTGCCGGGCGCGGGCCCGCCTTCACCAGGCGGCGGTGCACGGGAACGTCGGGGTACTGCTCCTGCTTGCCGGAGAGCGCCTCAGCCAGCTGCCGCGTGGCTTCGTCGCGCAGGCGTTCCTCGGCGCAGACCAAGGCCCGAGGGTCTGCCGGGCCACTGAGGGCCCGCTCGGTTCGTGGGTTCCAGGCGTGGAAGGCGATCAGGGGTGTGCCGCGCAGGGATGCCTCGGCGAAGGCGAAGTCGACTGCCGGGCGGCCGGCTCGGGAGCCGTCGGCGCCGAGAAGGATGTCGCCTGTGGCATCTTTCCGGCCGCGGACCACCATGACGGGGCAGTGGCCGTGTGCGGCCAGGTGTACTGCTGTCGAGCCCAGCAGCAGCCCGGCGAAGCCTCCCAGGCCGCGGTTGCCCACCACGATCAGTTCTGCGGTGCGCGACTGGCTTTCCAGGACCGCCCGCGGTTCACCGGCGATCACCGCGTTGGCGGTGGCCACCCCGGGTGCCGCCGTACGCGCACGCTGCACGGCCTCGGCCATCACCCGCTCCACCCCGGCGCGCAGTTCGCCCCCGACCGGTCCCAGCGGCGATGGGCCGGACGGCGGATGCATCGCCGGCCACAGGAAGGCGTACACCACCCGCAGCCCGCGCCCGCGCAGTCTCGCCTCACCGGCCGCCGTCTGCACGGCGTCGAGGCTCGACGGTGAGCCGTCCACCCCTACCACGACCTGTCCACTCACCGCATGCCCCCTGCTCCCCGGTGTGGGGCCGCCGTCGTGCGGCAAGGACCGCCGGCGGGCGCAACGGGAAGCGCAGGCTTCCACGAGACCCGGTCCGCCGGGCAAGCAGGCGTCATTCCCCTCACCTCCTCTTCCACGGTTCCTCAACTGCGGGAACCTCGCCAGCCGGCTGCTGTTCGAGGTTTCCGTGTCCCCTCGCCGAACGCGGTCAAGCCGAACGGAGCAGGCTGATCTGCTGGGAACCGCCCTCGCCGCGACAGCGCGTGGTGGCCCGCGGTGGCCCGCAGGGGCCGCACGAGGTTTCTTCAGCGGAACCAGGTGTGGGTGGCAAGCTCCGGGCGTACGCCACGCTGTGCGCGGGCGAGTTCCACGGCGCTGGCGATGAGGCCGACGTGGCTGAGGCCCTGGGGGAAGTTGCCGAGGTGAAGGTGGTTGTCGGGGTCGATCTGCTCGGCGAAGAGTCCCAGGGGACTGGCGTGGGAGCAGAGGGTGTCGAAGAGTTCACTTGCTTCGTCGACGCGGCCTTGGCCGACCAGGTTGTCCACCAGCCAGAAGCTGCACAGGACGAACGCTCCTTCTGGCTGGTCGAGTCCGTCGGGTGAGTCCTCGGGCAGGTAGCGGTACAAGAGACCGCCCCCTGCGCTCAGTCGGCTGGTGATGGCCCGTGTGGTGGCGACCATCCGCGGGTGGTCGGCAGGCACCACGCGCCGCAGGGGGAGAGCCAGGAGTGAGGCGTCGAGGCCGCCTCCGGAGCCGAGATGTTCGGTGAACGCCTTGCTGCGTTCGTCCCACGCGTCGTGGAGGATGCGTCCAGTCAGAAGACGAGCCTCGTCGGCCCAGGTGCCGGGGTTGCCCGGCAGGTGCAGCCGACGGGCGAGCCGGGCTGCGCGGTCGAGCGCCACCTGGCACAGGGCCGCGGAGTAGGTGAACGGGCGGCCCTGGGTGCGGACCTCCCAGATTCCGTGATCAGGGGTTTTCCATGCGGTACGGGCGGCTTCGGCCACTGCGGTCAGACGGTCCCAGAGCCGGCCGTCGAGGCTGCCGCCTGTGGCCGCCCACTGGAAGGCGCAGTCGAGAATTTCTCCGTACACGTCGTGCTGGGGTTGTTCGGAGGCGGCGTTTCCCCAGCGTACTGGTGCGGAACGGCGATAGCCTTCCAACTCGTCATCGATCACTTCCGTCGGCGGGGATCGGCCGTCCACGCTGTACATGACGCGCGGCTGGGCGTCCTCTTGCGCTGCAGCCAGCGCCCAGGAGAGGAACCCTCCGGCTTCCATGGGCAGCCCGATACGGCGCAAAGCGAAGACCGCGTAGGCGGCGTCCCTGATCCAGGCATAGCGGTAGTCCCAGTTGCGGCTGCCTCCGACACGTTCGGGCAATGACGAGGTGGGAGCGGCGATGATCGCACCGTTCTCGACATGATCCAGGAGTTTCAGGGTTATGGCCGAGCGGCGGACCAGCTCTGGTTGCGGTACGTCGTCCACCACGTACGCCGACCATCGCTGCCAAGCCTTGATGGTCTCGGTTATTGCGTTGACCACGCTGCGGTGCGGACGGTTGTCGTCCCCAGCGCCCCATTGCAGTGCCCACCACGCGTCTTCCCCCTCGCGCAACCTGAGTGTGCTCCCGAGCCCGGGCAGCGACCGAGACGACCGCAGACGGAGTGTCAGCTGCTGCCTGGGGCAGGCCAACTGCCATCCGCCGGCATCCGCCCGAACCTCGGCGCCACCGCGCGGCTCGATGAGTACCCTGAGGTCGATCGTGCCGTGGACGACGCGGGCGTGACGGACCAGTTGCCCGGTGCCTGCCGGGATGTCCTCCTCCAGATGCGCGCCGGGTTCCAGGACAAAGGCGTCCGTCACCCGGACCGTGCCGGTGTCCGCCTGCAAATCCGTCACCAGCACTCCGGTGTCCTGCACGTAGTGCTGGTGGCACTGTCGTAGCCGCTCAGGCGCCAGGACGAAGCAACCGCCGCGATGGCGGTCGAGCAGAGCACAGAACAAAGGCGGCGAGTCGAAGCGTGGAACGCACATGAAACTCACCGTGGCATCGCGCCCCACGAGGGCACAGCCACGTCCGTCGCCGATCATCCCATGATCCTCGATCGGCAGATAACCCTCGTAGTGCCTCGACAGCCCCATACCCAGCCGTGTACCCAGGGCGGAAGGTGATCGGTCAGCGCGCGGGAGTCCGCGGGAGGACCGGCCCAGAAGCAACAGCTCAGACCTTGCGGAGCTCTCCCGTCCTTTCCGGAGCCCGGCAAGGTAGACGCTCTCGAACAGCTGGCTCCACACCGCACCGGGAAGCCTGCATACGGAACCATGCGGGTAAAAGGCATGAACGGCTGGGGCCGGAAGGGCGGTACCCCGTGACCCGAAGCCGCCTTGCCTGGCCGGTCTGGACGCTCATCGGGGCACTTGTGGCGCGCAATCGGGGCGGCGGCAGGGAGTGATTGCTTGTGGTCATCCCCGTTCACGACGTGAATCCGGCACGGCGGGTCCCCTGGGTGACGTACCTGCTGCTCATTGTCAATTTCCTGGTCTTCTTGCGCATGCCCGGGGTGGCCGGTTCGGCGACGGGAGAGATCGGCCCGGTACAGTTGTGCCGCCTCGAGGCGTTCCTGCAGCAGTGGGCGGCCGTGCCACGTGAACTGATCCATGACCGTCTGCCTCGCCTGGTGCCGACGGGCGATGTGGGCACGGGCCCGTTCGGGCCCCGCTGTCTGGTGGGCCCGCCCGCCTACGACAAGTCGCCGCCGCTGTCCGTCCTGACGTCGATGTTCCTGCATGGCAGCTGGCTGCACCTGCTCGGCAACATGCTGTTTCTGTGGATCTTCGGTGACAACGTCGAGGACCGCCTGGGCCATGTGCGCTTCCTGCTCTTCTACGGCATCTGCGGCTACGCCGCAGCGTACGGCTTCGCGCTGGCCAGCGCCGACTCGAGCGCTCCGCTGATCGGCGCCTCGGGGGCCGTCGCCGGGGTACTGGGTGCCTATCTGGTGCTGTTTCCGAGGGCCAGGGTGTGGGCGTTGGTGCCGTTTCTTTTCTTCCTGCCCTTGCGGCTGCCGGCTTGGGTGGTACTCGGGCTGTGGTTCGGCTTGCAGGCGGTGTACTCATACGTCACAGGCGTCTCGCAGGCCGGGAGCGTGGCCTTCCTTGCGCACGTGATCGGCTTTGTAGCGGGAATGCTGATCGGCTGGCCGCTGCGTCGGGGCACACTGCCACCGCCTGAACTTCACGGTGCGCAATAGGGCAGGCAATCCCGACCCGGCACCGCATGGCCGGGCAACCGTGCCCCGGCCGGTGACGGCTGGCGGACCGGGCGATTTGTGCGTCATCGGCAGCGCTCCTGGCCGCCCGCCGTTCCACCGTGGCGGCCGTACTGCAGCAGGCTGACGCGACCATTCACCGAGGACGGCGGACGCGAGGTCCTCGGACTGACGGCCTGCGACAGCGAGACCGAAGTCTTCTGGAGCGAGTTCCTGCGCTCCTTGCGCGAGCGGGGCCTGACCGGGGTCCGCCTGGTCATCGCCGACCACCACTCCGGCCTGGTCAAGGCAGTCCGCAAGGCCCATGTGAGCTCCGGCGATGGAGTACCTCGCCGGGTACGGACCGTGTTATGCGGGCTCATCGTCCGCGGAGCGGGGGGAATCGTCGTCCCGCCAGGAAAGGCGGTCCACCACTCGGACCACGCCGGGGACCTGTTCGGTCAGGTGCAGGGCGGAAATGGCGGTGTTGTGCCGGTCGACCCAGCCGCGCAGCTCGACCACGCCGTCGCGGACGTCGACGGTCAGCCCGGCGGGATCGGCCCACAAAGCGCGCTTGACCACTCCGTCGATGATGTCGTCGCGGATGTCGCTGTCCGGGCGCAGGTGGGTCTTCAACAGATCCCGCCGTGAGACGATCCCTACCAGGCGGCACTCGCCGTCGACGACCGGCAGGCGCTTGACCCGCCTGCTCTCCATCAGCCGGGCTGCCGCCGCCACGGACTCGTCCGGTCCGATGGTCACCGCCGGTGCGCTCATCAAGTCCCGCGCGAGGTCGGCGCGCGCCCTGGCCCGGGCGGCGCGCCGCGTCGGCCGCTCGAAGAAGCGCGGCTCTTCCCCTCCGCCGGGGAACTCGACCTTGCGGAGTACATCGGCTTCGGAGACCACGCCGACCACGCGGCCCTGCCCGTCGAGGACGGGCAGGGCACTGCCCTGGCATCCGGCCAGAGCGTCCACGATCTCCCGGTACGTGGCGTCCTCCCCCACCCGGACCACCCGGGAAGTCATCACATCGCCTACGGTCCACTGCCTCATCGTGGCTTCTCCCGGTGTCGCCACCCGACTGCGAGGGCCCGGATGGCATAGGTTGCCTCCCAGAAAGACACGAACTACGCAAAAGGTCCTCAATGCGTGATCTTACGCTTGTGCTGATCGCCGTCGGGGCCTGGATCGCCATCGGCTTCCTCACCGCCTGGTGGATGGCACGCCGGGGACACCGCCACCCCAGCTGGCTGTTCATGGGCGCCGTCTTCGGGCCGGTCCTGGCCCTGGTGGCGCCCATGCGCGTGCTGCGGCACCCGCGGCGGCTCGCGCGGACCGAAACCGGCCCTCGCCGCCCCGGCGGGCTGCGGGTGCTGGTCGGCGTGGACGGTTCCGCCGAGTCGCTGGCGGCGCTGGATCTCGCCACCGGCCTGCTGGGGCCGTACACGGAGTCGCTGGTGGCCGCCGAGGTGGTGGGCTACGACGCTGCCGAGGACGACTGGGACGGGAGCACCGTCGCGGCCAAGAGCCGTCTGAACAGCGCCGCGGAGCGCAGCGGCGGGCGCGTGGCCTCGTGCGAGGTCCTGGCCGGTCCGCCCGCGCAGGCCCTGGCCCGTTATGCCCACGAGCAGCGCATCGACCTGATCATCGTGGGCCGGCACGGGCGGGGCTTGTCCAAGCGGCTGCTGGGCAATGTCGCCCAGGAACTGGTGCGTGAGGGGACCGTGCCGGTGCTCGTGGCCGGCGGGCGCCAGAACCCCTCCGACCGGTGAGCGCCCACGGAGGTGTGCTGGTCGCCGCACTGGCCGCGATGGGTGCACTGGCCATGCTCACCCCCCTTCTGGAGCGCTTCCTGGGCCGAAACGCCGGCTACGCGCTCGGGGCCGGATTCGTGGCGGTGGCCGTCCTGCTCGGCTCGGTGGCACCCAGGGCGCTGGCGGGAGGCGACGTCTCCGTCTCCTGGCCGTGGATGCCCTCGCTCGGCGTGTCCTTCACCCTGCGGCTGGACGGGCTGGCGTCGCTGTTCTGCCTGCTGGTGCTGGGCGTGGGCGCCCTCATCATGGCGTACTGCCCGCGCTACCTGCCGGCCCATGTCCGACATCGCAGCTTCTACGCCATGCTCACGCTGTTCGGCGGCACCATGCTGGGGCTGGTCCTCGCCGGCGACCTGGTACTGCTGTTCGTCTTCTGGGAGGGGACCACGGTCCTGTCCTTCTTCCTGATCTCGACGACCGGTACCGCTGCCGCACGCCCCGCGGTGCGCGCTCTGCTGGTGACCGGGCTGGGCGGGCTTGCTCTGCTGGGCGCGGTGGTGCTGCTCGCGGTCGCGGCGGGGACCACGGACATCGCCGCGGTGCTGGCCGCGCGGGAACAGGTAGCCGATTCAGCCGTGGCTCCGGCCGCGGCAGCCCTGCTGATCCTCGCGGCGTTCACCAAGTCGGCGCAGGTGCCGTTCCACTTCTGGCTGCCCGGGGCCATGGTAGCCGTCACACCGGTCAGCGCGTATCTGCACGCGGCCACCATGGTCAAGGCCGGCATCTACCTGCTGCTCCGGTTCTCCGCCCTGTACGCGGGGCAGCCGGGGTGGTCGCTCACGCTTACCGGGGTCGGGCTGGTCACCGCCGTACTGGGAGCCGCCCAGGCGCTGCGCGAGCACGACCTGAAGGCCCTGCTCGCCTATTCCACGGTCAGCCAGCTGGGCCTGCTGGTCGCCGCGATCGGCGTGGGGACCACCGTCGCGCTCGCCGCGGCCATCCTGCACACCTTCGCGCACGCACTGTTCAAGGCGACCCTGTTCATGCTCATCGGCATCCTCGACAAGGAAGCGGGAAGCCGCGACATCCGGGAGCTGTCCGGCCTCATGCGGGTCATGCCGGTCACCGCCACACTCACCGGACTGGCCGGGCTGTCGCTGGCCGGAGTGCCGCCACTGATCGGCTTCGTCAGCAAGGAGTCCCTGTTCCAGGGGTTCACCAGCACGCACATCCTCCCCGGTGCCAACTGGGTCGCAGGGGCACTCGCGGTCACCGCGTCCGCCCTGACCTTCGCCTACGGCATGCGCATCTTCTACGGCGCATTCGCCGGACCGACACTGCAACGGCAACTGTACGAGCCCGCCTGGGCCTTCCTGGCCCCGGCCGCGGCGGCGGCAGCGGCGAGCCTGGTGCTCGGCCCGGCGGTGACCGTGCTGAACCCCCTGATGCGCCGGGCGGTGCTGGACACCGAGCCGTGGGCCAAGCCCCCGTACTTCTCCTTCTGGCACGGGCTCAGCGTCGAACTGCTGATGTCAGCCATCACGATCGCTTGCGGGATGGCTCTGTTTGTGGCCCGCAACCGGGTCGACAGCGCACTGCAGCAATTGCCCCACCTGGGCGGCACCGTGCTGTTCGACCGCGGCTACCGCGCCACTCTGCGGTTCGGGGCCATGCTCGGCCGTCCGGATCGCAGCGATTCGGTGGCGGCCTTTCTGGCCCGCCCAGTGGCGGGTGTCGTCGTGTTGGGCCTGGCATCTGGGCTGCTCATCGGCAGGACGCCGTCCGTCGCCGGTCCCCACCCCCCTCTGGGGGACTGGGGGGTACTGGCTCTGCTGGCAGCGACGGTCGGCTCCCTGGTCGCGATGCGCTCCACGCCGGCCGCGGTCGCACTGCTGGGCACCGTCGGGCTCGTCGTAACCGTCTGGTTCGTGATCGCCGGCGGGCCGGACGTGGCACTGACCCTGCTGTTGGTGGAGGTACTCACGGCAGTGGTGGCCGCATTCGTCCTGCGCGGCCTGCCCACTCGATTTGCCCGCAGCCGTCGGCGCAGCGCCGCCGCCGCGGCGGCGCTGGCCGTCTCCGCCGGACTCGTCGCCACCGCTGGGACCCTGGCGCTGACCGGACGACGAGACGTTTCACCCGTCGGAGAATTCTTCCTGCGTGCCGCAGAACCGCAGACCGGCGGGCGAAACGTGGTCAACACCATCCTGGTGGACTTCCGCGGTCTGGACACCCTCGGAGAAGCGAGCGTGCTCGCGGCCGCCGCGCTCGGCCTGCTCCTGCTGCTCCCCGGCACCAGGCGCGACAGCCCGCCCGGTGGCCTGCCTGCCGCACCGTACGGCCAGGTACTGGGCCCGGCGTATCACATGCTGGTCCCGGTCATCGTCCTCCTCTCGCTGTATCTGCTGCTGCGCGGGCACAACGAGCCGGGTGGAGGGTTCATCGGCGCCCTCGTCGCCGGCACCACAGTGGCGCTGGGCCACCTGGCCGGCGGGCGCAGGCTGCTGCGGCCGCTGGGCGGCGCGCTACTGGCGGCGGGACTGCTGCTGGCCTCGACGGTGGGCCTCTCTCCCATGGCGCTCGGCAAGCCGTTCCTGACTCCTGTGAAGGTGCCCTTGCCCGGCGGGGCGCGCCTGTCCTCCTCCCTGCTGTTCGACCTGGGCGTGTACCTGCTCGTCCTGGGGCTGATGACCACCGCGATGGACCGCCTCGGCGCGGAGGAAGGAGAGCGCCGATGACGGCGGCGATCGCCGTGGGTGTCCTGACAGCGGGGGGGGTCTTCCTGATCCTGCGCCCCGGCCTGATCCGGATCACGATGGGTTTCGTCCTGCTCGGCCACGCGGCCAACATCCTGCTGCTGGCCTCCGGGGGCCTCAATCGCCGGCAGGCCCCGCTGGTCGGCACCGGTAACCCGGACCGCATGGCCGACCCGCTGCCGCAGGCGTTCGTCCTCACCGCCCTCGTCATCACCTTCGGCATCACCGTGTACCTGCTCGGCCTCGCCCGCGCCCAGCAACGCGAAAGCGATCCCGAGCAGGGCTCCTGCGGCGCGCCCACGGAGCGAGGCCGGTGACCGGCACCGTCCTCGCCCTCCCGGTGGCCGTACCACTGCTGGCAGCTGGGGCACTCCTGGCCGTCGGCGGCCGGCGCACGGTGCATCGCCTCACGGCAATGGCCGTGCACGCCGGTGTCCTCCTGCTCGGGGTGGCACTGGTGAACGCCACCACCGATGGCACGGTGTTCGTCCAGAACATCGGCTCCTGGCCGCCCGGCATCGCGATCGTGCTCGCCGCCGACACCCTCAGCGCGCTCATGCTGAGCGTCAGCGCCCTGCTGGCCCTGCTCGCCACCGCCTTCGCCGCCGCCACCGCAGATGACGGCAGCCCGCTGTTCACACCGCTGGCACTCGTCCTTTCCGCAGGTGTGTACGGGGCGTTCCTGACCACCGATCTGTTCAACCTCTTCGTCTTCGTCGAGGTCATGCTCGTCCCGTCCTACGCGCTGCTCACCCAAGCCGGCGGTACGCGCCGAGGTTCCGCCGCACGGATCTACGTCACCACCAGCCTCCTCGCCTCCACTCTCCTCCTCGCGGGGGTGGCCCTGGTCTACGGCGTCACCGGAACGGTGAGCCTCGCGGAACTCGCCGGCGCGGCACAGCACAGCCGCGCCGCCGCTCTCGCATGCTCCGTCGTACTCCTGGCACTGGCCACGAAAGCCGCAGTCGTACCCCTGCACGGCTGGCTGCCCCGCACCTACCCCGCGGCGCCCCCGGCGGTGGTCGTGCTCTTCTCCGGACTGCTGACCAAGGTCGCCGTCTACGCCACCATGCGGGTGTACGCCCTCGTCTTCAACGGGACGGGACTCCGCTGGGTGTTCATGGCGGCCGCGCTGCTGACCATGGCGGCCGGAGTACTGGGCGCGGTCGGGGAACAGGCCATGAAGAGCATCCTGTGCTTCCACATGGTCAGCCAGATCGGCTACATCCTGCTCGGCATCGCCCTGTTCACCCCTGCCGGGCTCGCCGCGGCGATCTTCTTCCAGGTGCAGTACGTTCTGGTCAAGGCCGCCCTGCTGACCTGCGCCGGAGCCGTGGAGACCACCCATCGCACCGACCGCCTCGACCGGCTCGGCAACCTGGCCCGCCAGGATCCCCTGCTCGCCGCGGCGTTCATGGCCGCCGCCCTCTCCCTGGCCGGGCTGCCGCCGCTGTCCGGCTTCGTCGCGAAACTGGGCCTGATCCGCGCTGCGGCGTCCACGACCGACTACCTGGCCCTCGCCACCGCCATCGCCGTCAGCTTCTTCACCCTCGTCTCCATGATCAAGATCTGGGAAGGCGCCTTCTGGGGCGAACCCACCGCGCGCGCCGCCTCCACGGCCCGGCCAGTGCCGCCACCGCCGCGGGAACGGACATCCGAACGGATGGCTCTCGCATTGCCGGCTGTCGTACTCGCCGCTCCGTCCCTGCTGCTCGGCATCCAAGCGCAGCCGCTGCTCACCGCCAGCGCGGCCGCAGCCGACGGGCTGATCAACACATCGGCCTATGTCCGGGCAGTGGGCCGATGAGCCGGCGGCTGAGTACCCGGCTGCGCCGCGCCGCGGTCCGGTGCCTGCGCGCGCCCGGGTTCCTGGGTCACTTCAGCCGACTCTTCCTCCTGGCCAACGTGACGGTCGCTCGCGAGATCATCACTCCTGGCAGCACCCTCGCCCCCGCCATCGTCGAACTCCGGCTGCGAAGCCGGACCCCGCTGGAGATCGCAATCCTCGCCCACCTCATCACCCTGACCCCCGGAACACTCGTGCTGGAGGTGCGGACGCGCACCACCCCGCCCGCACTGTTCGTCCACGGCATGCACGCCGCCGATCCCGACCTCTTCCTCACCCGACTCGGCGACCTGGAGAACCGACTGCTCGCAGTGATGCGACCGCACGGAGGCTACAGACCATGACAGTGATCGACATCCTGCTCGGCACCCTCACGGCGGCCATGGCCGTGGCCGTCTGGCAGATGGCGACCGGTCCCACCGACGCCGACCGGGTCGTGGCCCTGGACCTCGGCTTCGTCGTCTTCGTGGCAGCCATCGCCCTCCTCGCCGTCAGGCTGCACACCCCGGCCGTTCTCATCCTGGTCCTCGTCGCCACACTGGTCGGATTCCTCGCCACGGTCGCCGTCGCCCACCTGCTCGAACGGCGCTCGTGATGACCGCCCAGCACCTCCTTGGACACGCCCTGGCAGCCCTCGGAACGGGCCTGGTCGCGCTCGCCGCACTGGGCCTGCTGCGCCTGCCCGACGCGTACAACCGGATCAACGCAGTGTCCAAGGCGGCCGCCCTTGGCGTGTCGCTCGTACTGCTCGCCGTCCTCTTCCTCATGCCCACCCCGACCACGGCCACCGTCCTTCTCCTGGGAACGGCGCTGCAACTGCTGACGAGCCCGTTCGGCGCCTACGCCGCAGGCCGCGCCGCATACCGGTCCGGGTCCCCACTCACCGCGGCAACTCACCGCGACGATCTACGCGACCACGAATGAGTCACGACCCGCCACGGTCGTCACCTCAACGAGTCGTCCGGACGTGCAGCAGGCCGCCGACGAACCCTTGGCCGGCGGGTCCTTTCCGAGGCCCCGCCCGGCCTGGTAGGGGGCCTGCACACGGCTCGCCGGCGTCGCTGCGCCGCCGCAGCGGATTCCGCAGCCGTCGCCGCAACCGCACTCGGCCACGCTGTGATGCCGCCATCGGCTGACACTCCAACCGCGGAGCGGTCATTGCTTTTTCGATCCGCGGAGGGCATGACGCTGGACGACCCGAGCAATGTCGGTCGCGGTGATGACGCCCGCCACGTGCTGACCGTCGCAGACCAAGACGGGCAATCCACTGCCCGGCGAGAGTCCTTCGAGCACACCTTCGACCGGATCCTCCGGGGCGCAGGTGGCGCACCGCGACCGCGGCAGTGCCACATCCCGTAGACGCAGGGTCTCCCGCTGCGGGGTGGGGATCGTCGCGAGCCGCGGGAGATGGAGCAGGCCGCTGGGGTGTCCTTCGAAATCGGTCAGGACCAGTGTGGAGTGGCGGCTCTGCACGGCCACCTCCTCGATGCAGCGCTGCGCTGTCAGCCAGTCCTGGCATGTCTCCACGGGGCTCGACGGGGCTCGACATGACATCGGCCGCCCGGATTCCGCGCAGGGCCGGTGCCAGCCGTGCTCGCTGGTGCTCCGCATTGGCGACGATCAGGACGAAGAAACCGATGACCGTCAACCACAGACCGCCGAAGGCTCCGCGCAGCAGGACGAACCATCCCGGACCCATCAGCAGGATGCCGAGGGCCTGCCCGCCGCGCGCAGCCACGCGCTCGGCGCGGTCAGGGTCTCCGGTGCGCCACCACATGAGCGCCTCTACCACTCGTCCTCCGTCGAGTGGGGCGGCCGGCAGCAGGCTGAACGCGCCCAGGACGAAGTTCACCCATGCGAGCCAGAGCAGGACGGCTGCGGGCATCGCCGAGTTGTTCATGGCCGTCTCCTGTGGGCCGTGGCGGGTGGTCCTCCGCCGGAGTCGATGTGCCGGGCCGGCCACGGGGCCGGACCGGAACGGTGTCCGCCCGCTGTCCGTCACGTTCGACGGAGGCGGGTGACGGGTGACGGGTGACGGGTGACGGGTGACGGGTGACGGGTGACGACAAGGCGATGCTCACGGGCATGGCGGATCACCTGTCCAGATGTGGTGAATCCGGAAGGCTGCCGCTGTGGCCGAAGCGGCCCGCTCGTGGAGTCCGCAGGGCGGAGGTACCCCCAGGGGAATCGGTCTGCTGGCTGCCACCGGCGACGGGACCGGCGTTCTCGCCGGGGTCGTCCTCCTCGGACAGCCGTCGGTACTTGGCGTTCCGCAGCTTCAACAGCAGGCCAGCCAGGAGCGCGGAGGCCAGAGATCCGAGGAGGACGGCCACTTTGATGTCCCCGCGGTCTGCAGCGCTGTGATAAGCGAGGTCGCTCATCAGCAGCGAGACGGTGAAGCCGACGCCTGCCAGCATGGCCACCGCTAGGACGTCCGCCCAGGCAAGATCCCGGCCCAGCCGGGCCCGGGTGTAGCGGACGGCAAGGTAGGAGCCGCCGAAGACGCCCAGAACCTTGCCGGCCACCAGGCCCAGTGCCACGCCCAGCGGCTCCGGATCACCGGCCACAGCCCCTAGCGCGTCGCCCGTGACGCCGACGCCGGCCGCGAACAGCGCGAACAGCGGGACGGCCACTCCGGCGGAGGCCGGGCGGACCACGTGAGCGATCTGTTCGGCCGGGCGCCGACCGCTCTCGCCGTCCTTCGCCACCCGCAGCAACAGTCCCATGGCGACACCGATGCCGAAGTGGAAGTCCCGTAGGGACTCGTATGCGTTCCTCCACGGTGAGTTGGCCCATATGAGCGCCACCGCTGCGGCGGCGAGCAGTACCACGCCGCCGACCGTCTCCGTGCGCAGGGCATCCGCCACGAACGTCCGCTCAGGCAGCGGGAGACGGCCGAGGACGGTGCGGCCGGCGCGGACGGATCGGTGCATGCGGCTGGCCTTTCGGTGGTGGGGCGGGCGTCCCGGGTACGTCGGGCCTGCGCGCCGCTCACGCCCGAAGAAGCTGGTCCAGCAGATGGGCGGCGGTGATGACGCCGAGCAGGCGTTCGGGAGCCGATGCGCCCGGCTCGACCACCGCGATGAGGGGACTGCGGGTACGGGCCATCAGCTCCGCGATCTGCATGGCGGTGCAGTCGGCAGCGGCGGTGGGCAGGAACGGTCTTCCCGGCGGTAGACAGTCGACGAGCCTGCGCCCCGCGACCGCGCGGCAGAGGTGATCGGCATGCGGCTCGTCGATCACATCGGCGAGTACGGGATCCTCCTGGATGTAGCCGGGCACCAGCGCCCGGACCAGGTCGCAGGCGGGCAGCAGGGTGTGCGCCCGCCCGTCCGGTCCCACTACCAGCAGCCCCGGCAGACCGCGCTCGACGAGCAGTCGTACCGCAGCCAGGGCATCAGTCTGCGGAGGGACGGCGACATAGGGCTGGGCGAGATCACGTGCGCGCATGGCTCCCCCTAGACAGGCGGGTGGGTGAGGGGCGTGGCCTGGTCGGCTACGGATGCGGCTGCGGCATGGCCGCTCAGCGGCCCGTGATTGTCGTCGGCCGGCGGAGACGCGGTGACGAGCGCGGCGAGGAGTAGACCCGTCATCGCGACAATGGCGAGGGCGATGCCTGCCTTCCAACGCCAGTCGAAGCGTGCGCCGCTGTCGTCGTGGCCGGAGCCGGTGTCGTCCTGACTGTCGGTGAACTGGCGGTTCAGCGTCTGCAGCAGCGTGGCCAGCTCGGGGTCGTCCCGGCTCAGGCGGCGTTCCATCTCTGCGAGGATGTGCCGGTCGTCCATTGAAGGGTTCATGCCGATCACCTTGCCTGGGGATGGACCTGATGCGGCGGCTATGCGGGATTGGCGCTGCTGCGTGAGGCGTCGTTGGGGCGGAGCATGTCGACGAGACGCAGCACCTCCATCGGCAGGGGGAAGATGAGGGTGGAGTTCCGTTCGGAGGTGATCTCCGCCATGGTGGACAGGATCCGCAGATGCATGGCGGCGGGGTGGCCTTCGAGCCGGTCGGCGGCGTCGGCGAGGGTCTGCGCGGCTTCGAACTCGCCCTTGGCATGGATGACCTTGGCGCGCCGGTCGCGCTCGGCCTCGGCCTGGCGGGCCATGGCGCGACGCATGGGCTGCGGCAGTTCGACGTCCTTGACCTCGACGAGGGTGACTTTGACGCCCCAGGGGTTGGTGACGTCGTCGATGATCTGCTGGAGCCGTTGGTTTATCTCTTCGCGGTTGACCAGCAGTTCGTCGAGGTCGACCTGACCAAGAATGCTCCTCAGAGTGGTCTGGGCCACTTGCGAGGTTCCTTGAATGTGGTCCTCGATGGCCACCACGGAACGGTTGGGGTCGACAACGTTGAAATAAGTGACGGCATTGACCCGTACGGTGACATTGTCCTTGGTGATGACATCCTGCGGCGGGATGTCCATGGTGATGGTGCGCAGGGACACACGGATCATGCGGTCGACCACGGGGATGATGAAGAACAGCCCTGGGCCTTTGGCACCGATGATCCGGCCGAGGCGGAAGATCACCCCGCGCTCGTACTCAGGAACGATCTTGATGGCCATCATGGCGAGCAGCAGCACGATGACTGCCGCGACGATGATGCCGGTCAATGCCGCGTTCATGGTGTGTTCTCCTCGGTGTCGCATCGGCCCTCGTGGGGCTCGGCTGGCTCGGCTGGCTCGGCTGGCTCGGCTGGCTCGGCGGGATCGGCGGGATCGGCGGGATCGGCGGGATCGACGATGAGGTCCAGGCCCTCCCGGCCGACGACGCGCACGTGCTGGCCTGCGGCCACGGGCTCGTCCCGTCCGCGCACCGTCCACCAGGCCCCCTCAACCAGCGCCTGGCCCGTGCCGTCTGCGGCGCGGTGCACGACGGCCCGACTCCCGATGAGCGCGTCGTGTCCGGTGAGCGCGGGTGCGCGGCGGGCCCGCCAGGCCAGGCGGCCGGCCAGCAAGGCTCCACCGCCGACGACGAGGGCGGTGGGCCACAGGACGGCCGGGTCCACCCCCAGCTCGCCGCGGAAGAGGAAGATCCCCGCCAGCACCAGCGACACGGTCCCCCCGGCAGCGAAGACACCCACACCCGGGGTGAGTACCTCGGCGACGAACAAGGCGGCGGCCAGCAGAAGCAGAAACAGTCCCGCCAGGTTGAAGGGCAGGACGCTGAGTGCGGCGAAGCCGAGGACGAGCAGGAGGGCGCCGGTGATCCCGGCGACACCGATACCGGGACTGGCCAGCTCGTACAGCACGGCCAGGGTGCCGATCGACAGGAACAGGAACGCCAGCTCGGGACTGGCCAGCAACTGCCGCAGTTCACCGAAGAACCCCAGGCCGTGCTCGGTCGTCCGCACCCCGGCGGTGTGCAGGACCACTTGCCGCTGCGCGTCCGGCGGGCCGACGCTCACCGTGGTGCCGTCCACGTCCTTCAGCAGGGCGCCACGGGAGGGCGCCACCACATCGATGACGTCGCCCCGCAGTGCCCTGCTGTCCGGCCAGGCCGTACCCTTGCGGACCATGTCATCGGCGAACGCAGTGCTGCGGCCGCGCCGCTCGGCGATCGAGACGGCGAACGCCGCCGAGTCGTTGACCACCTTCTCGCTGGCCTTGTCACCCTGGCCCGTCACCGGTGTGCCGGCCCCGATGTGCGTGCCCGGCGCCATAGCGGCGATGTGCGCGGACATCGTGATGTACGCGCCCGCCGACGCGGCCCGAGCACCCGACGGAGACACATAGACGATCACCGGGACCGGGGAGGAGAAGAAGTCCTGGACGATCCGCCTGGTGGACTCCAGCAGTCCTCCCGGTGTGTCGATCTCCACCAGGTAGGCGGCGGCGCCTTCACGCCCGGCGATCCGGACACCCTCGCGCAGATGGTCGGCGACAACCGGGGTGATGGTGGTGTCAACCCGCGTCACCAGCACGCTTCCGCCCTGCGCCGAACCGGCGGCGGGCAGTACGAGCAGACACGCCAGCGCGGCCGCGAACGCAAGGACCAGTATCCGCACCCCCGGAAGCCGACCACACCGCGGCACCGTTCTCGCCCCCTTCCCCGGCCGGATATCCGTTACCAGCGCCTTACCCGCCGTGCCCTCTGGCTCCTGCCGGAGGTCCGCGCAGGGGTGGAGGCTTCACGGCGCCTCGTTTGCCGGAATCCGGCAAACGGGCAACGAGCTCCGGCCGGACGGGCGCATGTCGTGCCCTTCCGGCACAGTGGAAGCATGCGGACAGCGAACGGTCCTCCCGCTGCACGTCCCCGGGCTGCCGTGTCCGATGACGGCCGGGTGGCTGACCGGCCGCCTCCCCGACCTGGCGGCGAACAGCACCTGCGGGACGTGCGCCAGACGCTGGTGGACCAGTTCGCTGCGATCTCTCGGGACAAGCGGCGGCTCCGCGAGGAGGAAGCCGGCCGACTGCGGGCCTGTGCCTCGGCTGCGGCCGAGAGGGGGCTCGCACTGCGGGTGCTGGTCGCCGAGTGTCTCGGAGCCGTATGCGGCGCCTGGCCCGAAATGCCCGGTGCGCGACAGGCCCGTGACCGCGCCGAACTGGAGAGCGTGGCGGCGGCGGTGATGCAGGCCGTGGGCGAGGCGGCCGTAGCACTCACCGAGGGGTACGAGACCGCGCAGCGGGCGGCAATCCGCCGAGAGGAAGCCGCCAGGCGCGAATTCGTCGATGCCCTCCTCGAAGGCGACTCCGACCTGGGCCGGCTCGCCGAACGCGCGGAGCACTTCGGACTGCATCTGGTCGGCCCACACACCGTCGCCGTAGCGCGGGCCACCGGTCACACCTTCGGCGCTGGCGGTCCAGCGGTCCGCTACGTCGAGGAGGCGATGACCGCTCGGTTCCGTGCTCGCGACGTCCTGATCACGACCAAGGAGGGGCTGCTGGTCTGCGTCGCCCCAGCCAGCCGGGCCGAGGCCCCGGGCTGGTTCGCCGAACAGGTCGCCAGCGCCGTCGGCGCGCCATACCGGGTGGCCGTCAGCCGACCCCGGCCAGGCCCCAGTGGCATCGTCCACTCCTACCAGGAAGTCCGCGGCATCCTCGACGTCGCCGGCCGGCTGGCGCTGCCGACTCCCCTGGTCGACGCCTCGGACCTGCTGGTATTCCAGGTTCTGGGCCGGGACCGGGCCGCCATCACCGACCTCGTCGCCACCGTTCTCGGCGGTCTGGAAGACGCCCGAGGCGGCCCCCAGCCCCTGATCGACACCCTCACGTCCTATTTCGCCAGCGGCTGCGTGAACACCCTCACGGCACGCCGTTTGCGCCTGAGCGTCCGCACCGTGACATACCGCCTGGCACGGGTCCGGGAACTGACCGGCTACAACCCCTGCGACCCGGCTCACCGCTACACCCTGCAAACGGCCGTCCTCGGTGCCCGCCTGCTCGACTGGCCCGCCACCGCCCTGCAAACGGCCGACTGACACGAAGACATTCGTGCGCGCACGATCCGTACGGCGGGCCCGCCCGCAGCGAAGGCCGCGAACCCTCGCAAGCCGTGGGACATCACCCCAGTTCAGGTGCGCAATTCGCCTCCAGCCCCTCTCTGTCAGCCTTGGGTGAGGCGCCCCGCTTCGGCGGGTTGGCCTGAGAGGGCACGACAGGAGAACCACCCCCTCATGACCAGTACCAAGCCCGCCGGATCCGACCCGGCTCCCCGGCCGAAACGCCGCACTTTCAGCCCCGAGTACAAGCTGAGGATCGTGGCCGAGTACGACGCCGCACCGAAGAACGAGAAGGGTGCGATCCTGCGCCGCGAGCGGCTGTACCACCCAGGCTCTGCATCCGGGCAGCGTTGTCCATGAGCTGCTTGTCCAGTTTCGGGATCTCGGCGACCAGGTCCCAGGCAATGTCCTTCCGGACGGTCTCGACGTCGCCGGTGTGCGGACGGATCGCAGCAGCTTGGCGGCCAGGTCCGCGGACAGCTGGGTCGGGGCGCCTCCGGGCAGCAGATCGCGCGGCAGCGCGTGGAGTTGGTTGACCGTGCGCACCCGGGCCTGGGCCGGGTTCACACGCCGTTCGTCCAGGAGGGCCGGCGCCGTGGTGTGATCCTCGGGCGTGAGATCCCGCCCTTCTCCCTGCAGGCAAGCAAGGGTGGCTGCGGCCGCAGCGTCGATCTGGTCGTTCTTACGCCGTCCACCGCGGGAAAGTTCGCGCACCCGGCTGGTCGCTGCGGCACCGCGGGCGATGAGCCACTGGGCGAGATGCCGGCCCAGGCCGTTGGCGTTCTCCACAGCCCATTTCCGCTGCGGCCACCGCTTGGCCCAGGCCAGCAGCCGCCGGTAGTCCGCCAGACTGGCCTCGATCCGCATCGACCCGACCTGCTGGTTCGAGGCCGGCTCGACGGCGGTGGCGGTATGGGTGGACTTGTGGGGGTCGACACCGAGCAGTATCACGGGACTTGATTCCTCACGGTCGGACGACGGGGGCAGCCACGGTCGACACGCCGACTTCCGGAACCAACCTGGCCGGGACACGCCTCTGTTGAGTCAGACCGCGGACGGACGCTGGACCGGCGGCATACCCCGGGAGAGCCAGCCCCGAAGAGCGGCAGACGGTTCACGAGTCACCCGGCCCGGCGTCCTACGGCACGCTACGAGCGCCGAATACAGCCTTGGTGCAGCCCGGTCAGGACAGTCTTCTGCGGCCCGCCGTCGCCTCTCGAAGCAGTGCCGAGGCCGTCATCGTCGTACAGCGCAACATGCGAGCAGCGCTCATCACCACGAACCTTCGAACCAAGATCCGGACCATACCCGGACCAGCCGTCCGCAGCTTGTGGCGATCGGAGCTGTTTTCGATGGTCAAACTGCATCTGAGCCGTGTACCACCAGCAGTGCCTTGCCCATGCCCGCAGAGGCTGAGCAGTGAGGTCGGGCTCGGTCTCTGAGGCCGGTCACCTCTTACGCAACGACTCTGAGTCGATCAACCCCAGATGTCCGAGTTCAACGGAGCGTAGTCAGCACCAAGTCAGCACGGGAGAGGTGAGGACGGGTGATGACGTGGGCTTTTAGTCAGCAGCAAACCAGCACGGGAGTCAGCACCGCACCGTCAAATCACTCCGAACTACGCGTCACGAACAGCACTCGTGTCGACTGTCTTCGAGCCTCTGAAGCGCCCCTCCGTGAGCCTGCATGGCGGCCGCACGCATAGCCAACCCTCGAACTATATTGCCCCACCACATGTGCCCCTGACCTGCATCTTCCTACCGTGTGCCGACACCTACCTGTCTCCACCGCACACGAGGAAGTGGCGCACATGGCCTCCGGAACCACCGCTCCCCCACCCCCCGCCAGCCTTCCCAGAATCGTCGCCGCCAGCCTCATCGGCACCACCATCGAGTGGTACGACTTCTTCCTCTACGGATCCGCCGCCGCGCTCGTCTTCAACAAGCTGTTCTTCCCGGGCTCCGACCCGCTGGTCGGCACACTCCTGTCGTTCCTCACCTACGCCGTCGGGTTCGCGGCCCGTCCGATCGGCGCGCTGGTCTTCGGGCACTACGGCGACCGGCTGGGGCGCAAGAAGCTGCTCGTACTGAGCCTGCTGCTGATGGGCGGGGCGACCTTCGCGATCGGCCTGCTGCCCACCCACGCGACGGTCGGCACCGCCGCGCCCGTCCTGCTCACGACACTGCGCCTGGTGCAGGGCTTCGCGCTCGGTGGCGAGTGGGGCGGCGCCGTCCTGCTCGTGTCGGAGCACGGCGACGCGCGGCGGCGCGGCTTCTGGGCCTCCTGGCCGCAGACCGGCGCACCCGCCGGGCAGCTCCTGGCCACGGGTGTGCTGTCGCTGCTGACCGCGGTGCTCTCGGACAGCGCGTTCGGCTCGTGGGGCTGGCGCATTCCGTTCCTGCTGTCCGGCGTGCTGGTGGTCGTAGGTCTGTGGATTCGTCTGTCCGTCGACGAGTCGCCCGTGTTCCAGCAGGCCCTGGAGCAGGCTGAGGCCCGCAAGGCGGCCAGGGACGCCGCCGCGGAGAAGCTGCCGCTGGTCTCCGTGCTGCGCCACCACTGGCGGGACGTTCTGGTGGCCATGGGCGCGCGCATGGCGGAGAACATCAGCTACTACGTGATCACCGCCTTCATCCTCGTCTACGCCACCACGCAGGCCGACGTCTCCAAGCAGACCGCCCTCAACGCCGTGCTGATCGCCTCCGCCGTGCACTTCGCCGTGATCCCGGCGTGGGGCGCGCTCTCCGACCGGATCGGGCGCCGGCCCGTCTATCTGCTGGGCGCGGCCGGGATCGGCCTGTGGATGTTCCCCTTCTTCTCGCTGATCGACACGGGCGGCTTCGGCAGCCTCGTCCTCGCCGTGACGGTCGGTCTGGTGCTGCACGGGGCGATGTACGCGCCCCAGGCGGCCTTCTTCTCCGAGATGTTCGCGACCCGCATGCGCTACTCGGGTGCGTCCATCGGCGCCCAGTTCGCCTCGGTGGCGGCCGGCGCGCCCGCCCCGCTGATCGCGACCGCGCTGCTGTCCGACTACGGCAGCTCGACACCGATCGCCCTGTACGTGATCGCGGCGGCCGTGCTGACCCTGGTCGCGGTGGGCGTCGCCGAGGAGACCCGGCACCGCGACCTGGCCCAGGTGGAGTCCGAGCCGGACGCGGAACCGGCCGGGGCGCACGCGGCGGATGCGCGCACCGTCTGAGTCCCGGTCCGTGAGCGGCCCCGTGCGCGCGCGTGCACGGGGCCGCTCACGCGTGTCGCGACGCGTGTCCCCGGCCGGCGGGCAGCACGATGCCCCGTCCTCGCTGCCAGGCGTCCGGCCCGGTGCGGCGTCCCGGTCAGTGCCGGGTCGTCGCCGACAGCCGGTGCAGGCGCAACGCCAGTTGTATCTCCAGGGCGCGGGCCGGGCTCTGCCAGTCGTCGCCGAGCAGCCGGCCCACCCGCTCCAGGCGCTGCGCCACGGTGTTCACATGGACGTGCAGCTCGTCCTTGGTGCGCGCCGGGCTCATCCCGCAGGAGAAGTAGGCGTCGAGGGTGCGGACCAGATCGGTGCCACGCCGTTCGTCATAGGCGATGACCTGGCCGATCGTGCGCCGTACATAGCCGGCGATGTCGCGGTCCCCGGCAAGCAGCAGCCCGAGGAAACCGAAGTCCTCGGCAGCGGCCCCGTCCCCGGCGCGGCCCAGCAGGCGCAGGGCCTCAAGGCACCGCTGCCCTTCGGCGTAGGCCGCGGCGACGGCGTCCGGGCGGGCGGCGAGGTCCCGCACGGGTGCGGAGGCGCCGACGGTGACCTCCTCGTGCACGACCGTGCCGAGCTGGCGGGCGGTGCGGCGGGCCAGCTCCGTCGCCGTGTCGCCCGGGTCGAGGGGCAGCAGCAGAACCGTGCCTCCGTCGCGGGCGGCGGCGAGCCCCTGCCGGGTGGCCGCGAGGTGGGAGGCGGCGGACCACAGCCGCCGGCGTGCGGCCGCCTCCTGGTCGGCGTCTCCGGTCGCCGTGTCGAGGCGGGCGGCCAGCACCACATGGGTGGCGTCGAGATCGGCACGAAGCCGGGCGGCCCGCTCGCGCAGCAGCCTCGGGTCCCGGTCGCGGACGTCGAGGAGGTCGTCCAGCAGCTCACCGCGGACGCGCTGCTCGGCTTCGGCCGCCGAACGGCGGGCGAGCAGCAGCAGGGAGGTGACCGTCGCCGCACGCTCCAGCGTCCGCTGGTCCACGGGGTCGAGCCCGGGATGTCCGCGCAGTACCAGCGCGCCGAGCAGTTCGCCGCCGCCTGCCACGGCGGCGACCCAGTCGCGGCCGTGCCGCACGGCGTGGCCCCCGGCGCGGGACGCCTCCAGGGCCGAGGGCGGGGCGGAGTCCGCCTCGGCGAACTCGACGGTGCCGTCGAGGACCTGGGAGACGGCGGCGGCCACGTCGTGGACGCCGCCGCCGCGCAGGACCAGTTCGGCGAGACGGTCGTGGACCTCCGAGGCACGCTCGATCACCGCGCTGCGGTCGCGGATGATCTCGTTGGCGCGGGCGAGCCGGTCCAGGGCCGAACGCGTCTCGGTGAGCAGGTTCGCGGTGTCGATGGCCGCGGCGGCCAGGGCGGCGAACGAGCCGAGGAGCGCGATCTCCTCCCGCTCGAAGACCCGGGCCCGCCGGTCGGCGGCGAACAGGACCCCGATGACCTGCGGGCCGATCATCAGGGGCACGCCGAGGATCGCCACCAGCCCCTCGTCGCGCACACCCGTGTCGATCGTCCGGGTGTGCTGGAAGCGGTCGTCCTCGAAGTAGTCGGGTGTCACGTAGGGGCGGGCGGTCTGGGCGACGAGGCCGCCGAGCCCCTCCCCCATACCGAGCCTGAGCTGCTGGAAGCGTGCGGCGACCGAGCCCTCGGTGACCCTCATGTAGGTGTCGCCCGCGGCCTCGTCGTGCAGGGTCAGATACGCCACGTCGGTGCTCAGCAGCGACCGGGCGCGCTGCACGATCGCGGGCAGGACGGCGTCGAGGTCACGCAGCCCCGCCAGGTCGTGGGCGGTTTCGAAAAGGGCGGACAGCTCCGCCTCGCGGCGGCGTCGGCCTTCCATCTCCGCGCGCACCCGCAGCGCCAGCCGTTTGGCCTTCTCCAGGGCGACGATGCGCTCGGCGGGCAGGCCCTCGGCGCGGGCGAGCAGCACCGGCTGCTCGTATGCGTCGGCCGACGCGCCCCGGGCCAGGAGCTCCAGGAACGGCGCCTCGGCACCGGTGCCGGGGCGCTCCGCGGACTGTACGTGATCGCGAGACATGCCCCCAGGATGACCCACGGCGGGGCCGGGCCCGCCAGACCTGTGGACAACTCGTGAGACGTCGCCGCTCAGTGCGCGGTCCAGCCGCCGTCGAGGACCAGCGAGGCGCCGGTGACGAAGGACGCCTGCGGACTGCACAGGCAGGCCACCGCCTCGGCGACCTCCTCCGGCTCGATCAGCCGTTTCACGGCGCTGTCCTGGAGCAGCACCCCGGACAGCACGCGCTCCCCGGGAATCCCGTGCGCCCGCGCCCGGTCGGCCAGCTGCTTCCCGACCAGGGGGTGCGCACATAGGCCGGGCTCACACAGTTCGATGTGACGCCATGGGTGGCTCCATCCAGGGCGGCGGTCTTCGACAGCCCTTCGAGCCCGTGCTTGGCGGCGACGTACGCCGACTTGAAGGCGGAGGCGCGCAGCCCGTGGACCGACGACACGTTGACGATGCGGCCCAGCCCTGCCCGTACATATGGGGCAGCGCTCCGCGCATGAGCCGGAACGGGGCTTCCAGCATCACGGTCAGGACGGTGTGGAAGACATCGGGCGGGTACTCCTCGATCGGCCGCACCCGTTGGAGCCCGGCGTTGTCGACCAGGACGTCGGTGCCGGCGGCGGCGTACTCGGCCGCGTCCAGGTCGGTGAGGTCCAGAACGTGCGGCTCGACGGTGCCCGGAAGGCCGTGGGCCGCGCCGGCGAGGGCGGCGAGCCCGGCGGCGTCCCGGTCGACCCCTCTCACCTCGGCGCCTGCGGCGGCCAGCCGCAGCGCGCAGGCGCGGCCGATGCCACCGGCGGCGCCGGTGACGAGCGCGGTGCGACCGCCCAGGTCGAGCGGGGCGGCGAGGGGGCTCGGGCGGGAGGGGGCACGGTCATGCGATGCCCCTGGGCAGCGCTCGTGCCCCACCACATATGGTCACCACCCATACTTCATAGTGGATTCGTGGGGTCGAACCATGTGGGTGCTTCCAAGAGCGCCTGCTTGATCCGGAACCGTCCGAACCGGTGCAGCTCCGGCAGCGCGTCCACCGCGAACCAGCCGACCTCCAGCGACTCGTCGTCGTTGACGCGCGCCTCGCCGCCGACGGCCCGGCAGCGGAAGGTGATGTCCATGTACTGGCACTGATCCCGGTTCGGGTACGTCACCGGGTCCAGCGCCTGGACGAGGACGACCCGGTCGGCGACGCACCGTACGGCCGTCTCCTCGTACACCTCTCGCACGACACAGGCCGCCGGCTGCTCCCCCGGCTCCGGGATGCCGCCGATCAGCGACCATCTGCCGGTGTCGGAGCGGCGCCCCAGCAGTACTCGGCCCTCGTCGTCGAAGACGACGGCGGTGACACCCGGGAGCAGCAGCAGCTGATGACCGGCGAAGGCCCGGACCGCTCGGATGAATTCGGGAGTAGCCATGGCGCGACCCTAGCGGGCGGGCTCCACGGCCCCTTCGTCATCGAGACGGACGTCCCCGTCACCGCGCCCACGACGGCGGCGGGCTGACGCTGCCACCGCCCAGCCGAGGCCGCCCGCCGCGACCAGCACCAGGACTGCCTCGGGCAGGGCTCCGAGCCGCGTGGCGGGCGTCTCGGAGGAGCGCAGCGGGACCTTCTGGACGAGCGAGTCGGCCACGAACATCGCCGTGTGCTGGGTGATCCTCCCATCCGGCATGATGACGGCGCTGACGCCGCTGGTCACCGGCACGGTGACGGTACGGCTGTGCTCCACCGCCCGGACGCGGGACATGGCGAGCTGCTGGTAGGTCATCTCGCTGCGGTCGAAGGTCGCGTTGTTGCTGGGCACCGAGATCAGCTGCGCGCCGTCCGTCACGGTCGTGCGCACCGTCCAGTCGAAGGCGGCCTCGTAGCAGGTGACGAGCCCCACCTTGGCGTCCGCCATGGTGAACACGCCCGGCTTGTGCCCGCGGCTGAAGTCCTGGCGGACCATCGACGTCCAGTTCTTGTTGATGACACCGAGCAGCGGGCGCAGTGGGAGGTACTCGCCGAACGGCTGCACCTGCCGCTTGTCGTAGGTGTCGACGGGTCCCTTCCGCGGGTCCCACAGGATCTGCTCGTTGTAGAGCCTGCCGTCGCGCTCGACGACACCGCCGACCGACACGGGCACGCCGATCGCCCTCGCGGCCCGGCTGATCACGGCGGCGGCGTCCGGGTTGGCGAACGGGTCGATGTCGGAGGAGTTCTCGGGCCACAGTACGAGGTCGGGCCGCGGGACCGTGCCCGCCCTGACCTCCGCGGCCAGGCGCTCGGTCTCGCGCACGTGGTGGTCGAGAACCGCGCGCCGCTGGGCGTTGAACTCGAGTCCGGAGCGCGGCACGTTGCCCTGGACGACCGCGACGGTCGCGGTGCCGTTCTCTGCCTCGTCGCTGACCAGAGTGCGCGCGGCGACCGCGCCCGCCACGGGAACGGCGACGCTCAGCAGCGCGGCGACGGCCGCCCCGCGCCGTGGCATGCCCCCGGTGCGCCGGCCGTCCACGACCAGGCGCACGATCTCGTACAGCCCGAACCCGCACAGCACGACCGCGAAACCGAGCACGGGGGTTCCGCCCACCGCCGCGAGCGGCAGGAACACGCCGTCCGCCTGCCCGAAGGCGATCTTCCCCCACGGGAAGCCGCCGAACGGCACACGCGCGCGTGCCGCCTCTCCCGCGATCCACACCGCCGCTGCCCACACCGGCCAGGCGGGCAGCCGGGACACCAGCGCGACGCCCGCGCCGACGAGCGCGACGAAGATCGCCTCCACCGCGACGAGCGCGAGCCACGGGCCGGAGCCGACCTCGACGCCGGTCCACACCAGCAGCGGCAGCAGGAAGCCGAGGCCGAAGAGGTAACCGAGGCCGAGGGCCGCCTTCCAGGTGCGGTCGCGCAGCGTCCAGCCGAAGACGGCGAAGGCCGGGAGGGCGAGCCACCACACGGTCCGGGGCGGAAAACTGACGTAGAGCAGCACTCCGGAGAGCGATGCGGCGACGGCCGGAACGAGGCGTCGTATGCGGCGGGCACCACGAGGCGCGGGTGCGACGCCGGGTTCGAGCAGTTTCGGCTCGCCCACGGAAGTTGTGCTGACAGTCACCCGGGGAGTGTACGGCGCGTGACCATGACGCCGACAGCGCCGCCGGTCCGGCGCCCCGGCCGGCTTGACTTCAAGCGCTTGAAGTGCCCGAGACTCGATACATGGCAGCGACACAGAAGGGGGCGGACGCCTCCCCGATGACGATCCGGGAGGTGTCCAGGCTCAGCGGTCTGTCGGAGCCGACACTGCGCTACTACGAGAAGATCGGCCTCATCGACCCGGTGGACCGGGACGAGAGCAGTGGTCACCGCCGCTACAGCGCCACCGCGGTGGAGACCATCGAGGCACTCGGCTGTCTGCGGGCGACCGGGGTGAGCGTGCAGGACATGCGGGCCTACCTCCGGCATCTGGCCGAGGAGGACGGGTCGGCCGGACAACTGCGGGAGCTGTTCCGGCGCAACGCCGACCGGGTCGCCCAGGAGATGGAGCGCATGCGGGTCCAACTGCGCTATCTGCAGCTCAAGGCCGATCTCTGGGACACGCGTGAGCGCGGCGACACGGCGGCCGAACGCCGTGCGGTGGAGGAGATCGTGCCGGTCGTGCGCGAGCTCCGCTGAAGACTCATCGACATACGCGGGAACGACGTGAAACAGCGAGCTGACAATGATCTTGTTCTGGTGACCGGCGGCAATGGGTACCTGGGATCGCACTCGGTGGCCCTCCTGCTGCGGGAGGGCCACCGAGTGCGCACCACGGTGCGGTCGCCCGACCGCGCGGCGGACGTGCGGGCCGCGCTGGAGGCCGACGGTGCCGACCCGGACGGGAGGCTGGAGATCGTCCACGCCGACCTGACGGCGGACGACGGGTGGGACGACGCGGTCGCGGGCTGCGCCCACGTCCTGCATGTGGCGTCGCCGTTCCCCGGCGGCCGGCCCGCCCATGACGACGACGTGATCGTCCCGGCGCGGGACGGCGCACTGCGGGTACTGCGGTCCGCGCGGCAGGGCGGTGTGCGGCGCGTGGTGCTGACCTCGTCGTTCGCCGCGGTGGGTTACAGCCGCAAGGCGAGCGGCAGGTACGACGAGACCGACTGGACCGACCCGGCCGACGACAACAGCGCCTACGTCAGGTCCAAGACCATCGCCGAACGAGCGGCCTGGGACTTCGTCGCCGCCGAAGGGAACGGCCTGGAACTGGCGGTCGTCAATCCGAGCGGGATCTTCGGGCCCGTGCTCGGCCCCCGGCTCTCCGCCTCGATCGGCCTCCTCAAGGCGATGCTGGAGGGGGCGGTACCGGCCGTGCCGCCCGTGTACTTCGGTGTGGTGGACGTCCGCGACGTCGCCGAACTGCACCTGCGCGCCATGACTCACCCCGCCGCGGCCGGCGAGCGTTTCCTGGCCGGCAGCGGCGAGGCGATCAGTTTCCTGCAGATGGCCCGCATGCTGGCCGACGGCCTCGGTGAACGGGCCGCACGTGTGCCGACCATGGAACTGAGCGCCGAGCAGGTCCGTGAGGCGGCCCGCACCGACCCCGCGCTGCGGGAGACGGCCGGCCGGCTGGGCGAGGTTCCCCGTCTGGACACCGGCAAGGCCCGCTCCGTGCTGGGCTGGGCGCCGCGCGACACGGCGACGACCATCGTCGACACCGCCGAGAGCCTCTTCCGCCTGGGCCTGGTGGCCTGGCCGGGACCCGGTCGCCTCCCAGCCGACGAGGGCACCGCGGCGCGATGAGGGTGCCCGGCCTTGTACGGCGCAGGTCCAGCAGCACGTCCTCGTCGGTGAAAGCCCCCCGGGGGGAGGCCCCACGCTGTTCGCACCCGCCCTGGATGCGACGTTATTGTGAAGTATGTCCCAGGCATGCCTGGTGATCGCCGACCGGCCGGAATCCTTGGTCGCCGGTGGGCGTGACTGGCGTTTCGGGAGAGGACCGATCGGGAGTCCAGCATGGCCGCGCAAGCCGCGCATCGCGAAGACCTCCGGGAAGGGCCTGATCGCGTTCGGGCCGACCGGCTGAGGCTCCTCGATGCCGTGGACGACCGTCTGGGGGACGCCCAGATGCTGCAGTGCGCCCTGCAGCAGGCGATGGCCGAGCTCGGAGCGCTGGGCGGCATGGCCCACATACGCGTGCGGGACATCACCCGGGGGCTGCGGCTGGTGGCGAGCAGCAGCCTGCCCCCGGCGTACGCCCGGCTCTGGGAGAACATCTCCGAGGACGGCCCGGCGGCCCCCGCCCGGGCCACACAGCGGAACATGGCCGCCTTCTCGCCCGCGGCCGCCGTGCCCGAACAGGCGTTCGGTCGCCGCACGCCCGCCGTCCCCCGTGCCACCGGAGTCCCACCGGACGCCGGGGTCGTAGCGGTGCCGATTCCCGGCCCGGAAGGCACCCTCGGCACCCTGTCCGTCCTCGTGTCCGGCCACCACGGACCCGTACCCGCCCAGCAGACGTTCCTCC
This sequence comes from Streptomyces caeni, assembly GCF_042678285.1. Classification (NCBI taxonomy): domain Bacteria; kingdom Bacillati; phylum Actinomycetota; class Actinomycetes; order Kitasatosporales; family Streptomycetaceae; genus Streptomyces; species Streptomyces caeni. Next base: position 52,717 of record NZ_JBHUDX010000083.1, on the reverse strand, counting down.
TGGAGGTGGCCCGGTGGGCGGGGAGCCGGCTGCGGCTGGCCCCGCCCGGCCCGGAAGGCGTGTTGCCCGCGCTGCTGCAGGAGTCGGGACCGGGCCGGGACAGAGTGCCCGAGTCCGCGGCCGGAGGGAACTGGGAGTGGGATCTGCGCAGCGGGGACATGAAAGTGGACGCGGGCCTGCTCGACGCGATGGGCATCGACCGCGGAGACTTCGCCGACACGATCGAGTCCCTGGCCACCCACATTCACCCCGACGACCTGTCCTGGGTGGTGGCGGAGACCGACCGGACCATCCGCGCCCGCGGTCTGTTCGACATCGAGTACCGAGTGCGCGGCACGGACGGCGGCTACTCCTGGATACGCAGCCGCGGCCATACCGTCTCCGGGGAGGGCGGGGAACCGGCCGGCATGACCGGGGTCGCCTGGAACGTCACCGAGGCCCACGCCTCGCTGGAGTCGGTGGGCCGTGCCCTGCTGCACATGAGCGACGGGTTCCTCTCCGCCACGAGTGACGGGCGGATCAGGTTCGTCAACGCCGCGGCCGAGCGCGTGCTCGGCCCCGCCCGGTGCCTGATGGGCCGGTTCCTGTGGGAGGTACCGGCCGTGTGCGGGGTGCCGCGCCTTGCGGGCTGGTGCCGCGAGGCCGCCGCCGCGGGCGTGCCCGCCGAACACGACGCGCCGCTGCCGACCGACGGTCGCTGGAGCCATCTGCGGCTCATCCCCAGCCCCGACGGACTCGCCCTCTACATCACCGACGTCACGGAGAAACACCGGCGCGAGGAAGCCGACCGGGCCGCCGCCGAGCGTGCCTCCTTCGTCTCCGCGATCACCCGGACCCTCACCGAGACGGTCACCGCCCAGGACGTGGTGAACGCCGTCGCCGAGACCGCACTGCCGTTCTTCGACGCCACCGGAATGCTGATCACGGCAGTGGAGGACGGCCACCTCGGCGTCGTCGGCTCCGTCGGACTTCCACCCGATTTCCTGAACCGCTTTCCGCCCGGCCCCCTGGAACGCCTCCACGGCCCGCCGCCCACCACGCCGAGCGCCGCCACTCCCGTGGGCGAGGCGATCCAGACCCGCGCCCCGGTGTTCACCACGACGCAGAAGGACTTCGCCACCCGCTACCCGAAACTGGCCGACTTCGCGGCCGGTATGCCGCAGGAGACCCTGGCCTTCCTGCCGCTGATCGTCTCGGGCCACCCCATCGGCGGCCTCACCATCTCCTGGACCGGATCACGCAGCTTCGACGAGGACGATCACACGCTGCTGAACGCCGTGAGCGGCCTGGTAGCCCAGGCCCTGGGGCGGGCCCGGCTGTACGACTCGGCCACCACCCGCGCCCGCGAGCTCCAGCGCGGCCTGCTTCCCCGGGAACTGCCCTCGCTGCCCGCGGTCACCGCCGCCGCCCGCTATCTGCCCGCCGGACAGGGCGCCGAGATCGGCGGCGACTGGTACGACGTCATCCCGCTGTCCGCGGACCGGGTCGCCCTGGTCGTCGGCGACGTCATGGGCCACGGGCTGCCCGAAGCCGCCGCCATGGGACGCCTGCGTACGGCGGTGCGCACCCTCGCCCACCTCGAACTGCCCCCCGAGGACCTGCTGGCCCGCCTCAACGACATCGTCGGCGACCTGGGCAACGACCGCTTCGCCACCTGCCTGTACGGCATCTACGACCCCGTCACCGGGGAGTTCTGCTACGCCAACGCGGGCCATCCGCCGCCCGCCGCCGTCCTTCCCGACGGCACCGTCTCCTTCTTCCCCGCAGCCCCCAACCCGCCCCTCGGGTCCGCGGTCCCGCCGTTCATCACCGCCAGCTGCCGCCTGGCCGACGGCGGCGTGCTGGTCCTGTACACCGACGGCCTGGTCGGAGGGGTCGACCGGGACCTCGATCTCGGCATGGGCCGCCTCGCCCACGCCCTGTCCACCACCGGTTCCGGCGAGCGGGAAGACCTCGACGCCCTCAGCGACCTGGTCACCGCCGTGCTGCTCCCCGAGGGCAGCTCGGCCGACGACGCGGTCCTGCTGATGACCCGTGTGCACCGCCTCAGGCCCGACGACATCGCCGTCTGGGCCCTTCCCGACGACCCCGTCGCCGCCGGCCAGGCCCGCCGGCTCATCCGCGAGCGGCTGGCCGGGTGGGGTCTGGACGAGCTCACCATGACCACCGAACTGCTCGCCAGCGAACTCATCGGCAACGTCATCCGCCACGCCAAGGGCCCCATCCGGCTACGGCTGCTCCGCAGCCGCACCCTCATCTGCGAGGTCTCCGACTCCAGCCTGACCACCCCCCATGTCCGCCGAGCCGGCGCCACCGACGAGGGAGGCCGCGGTCTCCAGCTCGTCGCCGCCCTCTCCCAGCGCTGGGGCACCCGCTACACCGAATCGGGCAAGTGCATCTGGACCGAGCAGCTCATCCCGGACGAAGCGAACCGGGGCCGGTGACCGCCGGCGGGGCGGGCCGGGTGCCGTACCTTCCGGTCATGTCTCCCGTACGGGTGCGTACGCCTCGGGGTGCAGCCCGAACGTCCAGGCGACCCCCTCTCTGGCCTCCCGTGTCGTGGGGGGTACGCGGAGCCAGTAGGTGCGGTGGGTGCCGTCGGGTTCCGGGGTCGAGTTGAGGACCTCCACCATCACCGCCGGCTCGTCCCCCGGCAGTTCGATGCGCCAGAGGGTGCCGGTCTCGTCCCGGTGGACGGGCCGGGCGCCGGAGTCGCTCAAGTAGCGGTCGTAGCCGTAGTACTCGAGCATGACGCGCCGCAACTCGGCGTTCTCCTCGGCCCGTATCCGCTCCGGTGTCAGCGAGGGGAGCGCCGCCAGGAAGGCGGGCGGCACCGGCATGCCACGCCAGGCGTACAGGGCGAAGCCGTCGGGGAAGGCCAGAGCGGGACCGTCGCCGCGGTCGAGCCGGCCGGCCTCGTCGCGGTGCAGGGCCACGGGACGTTCACACACCACCGCCACCTTCTCGAACGGCCACCACCAGCCGGCGCTGCGGCACACCTGCGCCAGACCGTCGAGCGGCGGCCCGTCGGCGGCGAGGGCGGCCAGCCAGGGCGCGTCGTGCTGTCCGAGTACCGCGTCCAGCAGGATCAGCCGGAGCTCGGTCACGGTGCCCGGGTCGTCGGCGGCGAGGTCGTCGAGCACGCCCCCGCGGACCCGGTCGATCAGCGCCTGCGTGGCGTCCCACAGCCGGCCACCGGTCGCCGACCAGTGCTCCGACCAGCCCGCCGCACCCAACTTTTCGTGCACACGGCGCCGTTCAGCCGCCCACGGTGCCGTCCGCACCGCCTCACGCACACTCGGTCCCGGGTCGGCCAGGCCCCGCACCAGCGTCACACCTTCCCTCGGCGACCCCGCCCAGACCACGCGGTCCGGCCCCGCCAGCCCGGCACGCCGGTACGCCAGCCGTATACCGGCCTCCGCCGTGGCCCGGTCAGCGGGCCGGACGGCCGCCGCGCACTCCCGCCACTGCCGCACCGTGTCCGGGCGGGCCCCGTCCCCGTCGCCGCCGAATCCGCCGGCCGTCGCCACCCCGGTCGCCTGCAGAACCGTGGACATCGTCAACTCCCCCTTCGTCTCCTCTGTTGCGCCACCCACACCGATCACCGCGCCGTCAGTCGGCCACGATCCGCACGGACCCGGGGACGTACTCCCGCTGCCGGATCACCCGGTACCACCCTTGAGGCAGGGGGATCGCCGCGTGCTCCTCGTGGACGACCCGTCCGCCCTCGGGCAGGTGCAGCAGCAGCGGCCCGAACGGCCCCGGCTCACGCACGAGTTCACCCGGTCCGACGACCGCGTGGGCATGGCCGGTGACCTCTCCCAGGGCCAGCACGAGTCGGCCCCGCGGGTCACGCGGCTCCTTCTGCGCGTGCGGGACATGGGGCGGCACCGCCTCGTCCGCGACGGGCACGATCAGCACGTCTCCCTGCCGGTACATGGTTCTCCCCTCCGGCTCGGCGCACCGTGCACCACAGCCACACCGAGACAGTACGAGCCGCCACTGACAGCGGGCCGGGACGATGCCCCGCCCCGCGCACTGTCAGTGGCTGTTGCTAGAACTGCTGCACGCGTCGCGGACGGCGCCGCACGCGGCGTCCGGGATCACCGCGCCCGGCACCACCCCGAACCGAACCCACCGCACGTCAGGAGCAGTCCGCATGACCATCGGCAGCCACCTGGAGGAGCTGTACGGCCTCCCCGCCTTCACTTTCCCCGGCCCCGACGTGCCGGCGGAGCTACCCGAAGCCGGCACCGTGGCCTGGCGCGTCACCAGCGACGTGTACGACGCCGACGAGGAGTGGGAGGACGCGTTCGCCCGTTTCTGCTCCGCGGTCGACACGACGCGGGTCCGTGCCCTCATCGTCGGCGCCTGGAAGGAGGCGTACGACACGGCGCCGACCGCCGTGGTGGAGTCCCTGCTGGCGGCACGTGACCGGTTGCCCGCGCTCCGCGCGCTGTTCCTCGGCGACATCGTCTTCGAGGAGTGTGAGATCTCCTGGATTCATCAGACGGATGTCTCCGGACTCCTCGCCGGCTTCCCGGAGTTGGAGGAGTTCAGCGTGCGCGGGGGAACGGGACTGGGTTTCTCCGCGCTGCGCCACGACGGGCTGCGCAAACTGACCGTGGAGACCGGCGGTCTGCCCGTTGGCGTCGTGCGCGGCATCGGCGGCAGCGAACTGCCCGCGCTGGAACACCTCGACCTGTGGCTGGGCACCTCCTGGTACGGCGCCGACAGCGAGGCGTCCGACCTGGAACCGATCCTGTCCGGTGCGCGGCTTCCGCGCCTGCGCCACCTGGCCCTGCGCAACAGCGAGATCCAGGACGAGGTCGCCGCGGCGGTCGCGGCCGCCCCGGTGGTCGCCCGACTGGACGTGCTGGACCTGTCCATGGGCACCCTGAGCGACGAGGGCGCCGCCGCGCTGCTCGCGGGCCAGCCGCTGACGCATCTGACGTCGCTCGACCTGCACCACCACTACATCAGCGAGCCCCTCCGGCGGCGCATACGGGAGACGCTCGAACCCGCGGGCGTCGATGTGGACCTCGATCCGGACGACGCCGACGAGAACCAGGACGACGACGGCACGGTGCACCGCTATGTCGCCGTCGGGGAGTGACACGGGCCCCGGTGCCACGGCGCCGCGGGACAAGGAAACGGGCAAGCGAACGGACGGGAACACGGGCAGGAAGACGGACAGGGACAGAGACAGGGACAGAGACAGGGACAGGGACGGCGACAAGGATCACGGCGGCGCGCGCGTGCGTTTCGCGGTCGTCGGCAATCCGGAGAACCGCAGGGTGGCCCTGTTCGGTGAGGCCGTGCGCGCGGCCGGCCTGCCCGCGCCCCGCGTCGTTGCGTGGGAGTGGGCGCTGCGTTCGGGTGGAGCCCGCTTCGACGACGCTGAGGTCGTCCGGGTCGACTCGCCCGGCGAGAACCCCGTCGTCGACCTGTTGCTGCGCGGCGTACCCGACCCCACCAGGGTCGAGGGCTCGGCGCGCTGGTACGCCCGCTTCATGACGGCGCTGCGCGGCCTGCGGGGAGGCGTCCGCCTCGACGACGTGGACGACCTGGCGGTGCTGTTCGACAAACGGCGCTGCCATGCCGTCCTCGCCGCGGCCGGGGTGCCGGTACCCGAGTCGCCCACGTCGGGGCCCGAGGGCGCGGCGGTGCGCGGCTGGGACGACGTACGCGCCCTGATGCGCGGCCATCGGATGCCGCGGTTGTTCGTCAAGCCCGCGCACGGCTCCTCGGCGTCCGGCGTCCTGGCCGTCGAGTCGTCCGGCGGCGGCCGGGTCCGGGCCACCACCTCCGTCGAACTCGCCCCGGACAGCCGCCTGTTCAACTCCCTCGTGGTACGCCGGTACGAACGGGAGGAGCACATCGCGGCGATCGTGGACGCGCTGGCCCCCGACGGCCTGCACCTGGAGCGCTGGCTGCCCAAGGCGTCCCAGCGGGGCCGTGCCGCGGATCTGCGGATCGTCGTCGTGGACGGCCGCGCCACCCACGCGGTGGTACGCACCAGCGCCTCGCCCCTGACCAACCTCCACCTCGGCGGCAGCCGCGGCGACCTCGACGCCGCACGGGAGGCCGTCGAGAGTGCGGGCGGCCGCTGGGCCGAAGTCCTCGCCGTCTGCGAGCGGGCCGCGGCCTGCTTCCCGCGCACCCTGTGCGTCGGTGTCGACCTGCTGCCCGCCGTCGGCTGGCGCCGGGTCGCGGTCGGTGAGGTCAACGCCTTCGGCGACCTGCTGCCCCGGCTGACGGGACTGCCGGGCAGCGGGGCGGAAGGGCTCGACACCTACGCGGCCCAGGTGGCCGCCGTCCTGCGCGGCACCACCGCCGCTGCGCCCGGCACCGTCCCGTACGCCCGCCGGAGCGATCCGCACCACCAGCACAGAACGGGAAACATCCATGTCAGCGCCTGAGCCGACGCCCTTGCCACACGACCCGCGCGGTGGTCCCGGTGTGCCCGGGTCTCTCCCTGCGGCGGGCGAGCCGGACATGAACGAGATCGTCGGCAGCCACGACATCCTCCTGGTCACCCTCGACACCCTGCGCCACGACGTCGCCGCCGACCTGGCCGAGGCCGGACGCACACCGCATCTGACCCGCCGTCTGCCGGGCGGACGCTGGGAGGAGCGGCACGCTCCCGGCAGTTTCACCTACGCCTCCCATCAGGCGATCTTCGCCGGGTTCCTGCCCACGCCCGCCGCGCCGGGCCCGCACCCGCGCCTGTTCGCGGCGGCCTTCGCGGGCAGCGAGACCACGGCCGAGCGCACATATGTCTATGACACCCCGGACCTGGTCTCCGGCCTGGCCGAGGCGGGCTACCACACCGTGTGCATCGGCGGGGTCGGCTTCTTCAACAAGCAGGGCCCCCTCGGCTCGGTGCTCCCCGGACTGTTCCAGGAGTCCCACTGGGAGCCGGAGTTCGGGGTCGCCTCGCCCACGTCGTTCGAGTCGCAGGTCGCCTGCGCGGAGCGGGTGGTGCGCCGACTGCCGCACGATCGGCGCCTGTTCCTCTTCGTCAACGTCGCCGCCCTGCACCAGCCCAACTGGTTCCACCTGCCCGGCGCGACACGCGAGGACGGCGACTCACGCACGACGCATGCCGCCGCCCTGGAGTACGTCGACCGGCACATCGGCCGGCTGTTCGCCGCCATGAGCCGCAGGCGCCGCTGCTTCGCCATCGTCTGCTCCGACCACGGCACCGCGTACGGCGACGACGGCTACACCGGTCACCGCATCGGTCACGCATCCGTGTGGACCGTGCCCTACGCCCACTTCTTCCTGGAGCGTTCGCCCGTTCCCGCCGAGGCCGCCCGATGACCACCGCCACCACGACCGGCCCGCACCCGCACGGCGACCGCCTGCCGCCGGTGCGCCCCTACCAGAGCTATGTGTACGCCTACCCGCACAAGACCGCCTACCGCAGGCTCCCGGACCGCCCGCTCCTGAGCACGCTGTGGGCCGGGGAGCCCAAGGACGCCCTCTCCCTCTACCTGCACATCCCGTTCTGCGAGGTCCGCTGCGGATTCTGCAATCTGTTCACCCGCATCGGCGCCGCCGACGGGCTGACCGGCGCCTACCTGGACGCCCTGGACCGGCAGGCGGCGGCCGTGCGGGAGGCGCTGGGCGCACGGGAACCGGTGCGGTTCGCCACGGCGGCCTTCGGCGGCGGCACGCCCACCTTCCTCACCCCCGCCGAACTCGAGCGGCTGTGCGACATCGCGGAACACCGCATGGGCGCCGACCTGCGGGCCGTCCCGCTGTCGGTGGAGGCCTCGCCCGCCACGGCCACCGCCGACCGGCTTCAGGTGCTGGCCGCACGCGGGGCCACCCGGGTGAGCCTCGGGGTGCAGAGCTTCGACGACGCCGAGGCCCGTGCGGCCGTACGGCCGCAGCGCCGCGCCGACGTCGAGGCCGCCCTCGGCCGTATCCGTGACGCCCGGATCCCGGTGCTCAACATCGACCTGATCTACGGCATCGACGGACAGACCGCGGAGACCTGGCTGCGGTCGCTGGACGCCGCCCTGGCCTGGCGCCCCGAGGAGGTGTACCTCTACCCCCTCTACATCCGGCCCCTGACCGGCCTCGGCCGCCGCGCCGGGGACGCCGACCCGGCCTGGGACGAGCAGCGCCTGCGCCTGTACCGCCTGGGCCGCGACCATCTCGTCGCCCATGGCTACGGCCAGCAGTCCATGCGGATGTTCCGCCGCGTGGACGCACCGCCGCAGGGGGCGGACGACTACGCGTGCCAGACCGACGGCATGATCGGCCTGGGCTGCGGCGCCCGTTCGTACACCGCGGGGCTGCACTACTCCTTCGACTACGCGGTCGGCATGCACGAGATCCGCTCCATCATCGACGACTACGTCTCCCGCCCGGGCAGCGACTTCGCCCACGCCGAGTACGGACGGCGCATCGACGCGGACGAGGCCAGACGCCGCCATCTGCTGCAGTCGCTCCTGCAGGCCGAGGGCCTCGACGTCGCCGGCTACCGCGCCCGTTTCGGCGGCCGTGCACCGGCCGACGACTTCGGACGCGAACTGACCCGATTCGCCGAGAGGGGCTGGCTGAAGGACGCGGGCCCGCACACCTCCACCCTGCGGCTGACCCCCGAGGGCCTGGCCCATTCCGACGCGATCGGTCCTGAGCTGTTCTCACCGGCCGTGCGGGACGCCATGGCCGCCTACGAGAGGAAGTGAGGCCACGTCACATGGACCTGACCCTCCTCTACCGGGGCCCGCTGGCCTCGTGCGACTACGACTGCCCGTACTGCCCCTTCGCCAAGCGCCGCGACAGCCGGGAGCAGCTCCGCACCGACCGTGCCTGCCTGGAAAGGTTCACGGACTGGGCCGCGGCCCGGACCACCGACCGCCTCTCGGTCCTCTTCACCCCCTGGGGAGAGGGCCTGGTGCGCTCCTGGTACCGGCGCGCCCTGGCCGAGCTGTCCCACCACCCCCATGTCCGTCGCGTCGCCATACAGACCAACCTCGGCTGCCGCACCGACTGGCTCGCCGACGCCGACCTCGGCACCCTGGCCCTGTGGTGCACGTACCACCCGGGTCAGACCCCGTACGACCGCTTCCTGGCCAAGTGCCGGGAGCTGGCCGACCGCCAGGTCCGCTTCAGCGTGGGCATCGTCGGCCTGCCGGAACACCTCGAAGCGGCCCGACGGCTGCGCGCCGACCTGCCGGAGCATGTGTATCTGTGGGTCAACGCCGCCGAGGGCCACACCTACGACGACGCGCAGGCCGACCGGTGGACCGCGCTGGACCCGCTCTTCCCCTACAGCCGGTACCCGCACACGAGCGCGGGCCTGCCCTGCCGCACCGGTGAGTCCGTGATCTCCGTCGACGGTGACGGCACGGTCCGCCGTTGCCACTTCGTCCGCGCCGAACTGGGCAATCTCTACGATGGCACATACCGCCCGGCGCTGGGCCCGCGTCCCTGTCCCCGCTCCGTGTGCGACTGCCACATCGGCTACGTCCATCTGGAGACGCTGCCGCTGTACGACGTGTTCGCGGGCGGTGTCCTGGAGCGGATCCCGGCGTCGGCCCCACCGCCGCGCGCCCCGCTCCCCCTGCGCGATCACCGGGCTACGGGGTGACGGTCACGGTGACCTCGTAGCGTCCCTGGCCCGGCGAACAGCGCATCGCCTCTCCGCACGAGTCGCGTCGGGCGGTGACGAGCGCGGTGCCGGACCGGCGGGCGGTGAACTCCGCGGAGGAGACGCCGCAGCCACCGCCGGGCCGGCAGGTGCCGGCCGGGGTGGTTCCGGCCCCGGCGGGGGCCAGGACCCGCGGGTCCGAGCCGGCGGGGGTCGACCAGTAGGTGCTGTGCAGGCGCACCACGACGCGTGTGCCGGTGGGCACGCGGACCGTGGTTCCCCGTGCCCGTTCGTCGAGGACGACCGGCCCGGAGGGGGGTGTGGCCGAGGCCGCCGGGGCGGGACGGCTCGACGACGGCGGGGAGGCCGGCGGTCCGGCGGGACCGGACGAGCAGCCGCCCAGGGCACCCGTCGCGGCGGCTGCGGCCACGGCGGCGAGCCCGGCGCGCAGCGCGCACCGGGCGGGGCGGTGGCGGACCGGTGAACGGGGCATGGGCCCTCCTGTTGATGCCACCCGGACGGGCCGGAAGGACGGTGGTGGGGGCGGGCCGGTGACCCGCCCCCACCGTACGACGTGCAAGGGGTCAGGAGACGGTCACGTCGTCGTAGTAGGTGTACGTCGCGTCACCCACGTAGTTGTCGTCCTTGTTGGTGAGGGTGAGGGTGTAGTTGTGGCCCGCGGTCACCGTGCCGGAGACCTGCTTCCAGCCTGCGCCCTGGGTGCAGGTCTTGGCGAGCAGTGTCGTGGTGGTGCCGGCCGTGGTGTCCTGGAGCGTGGCCGTCGCCCAGTCGTAGGTCAACGTGTCCGGGCAGGTGACGTTGTACCAGAAGGAGACCTTGCTGGTGCCGGACGGCGCCGTGAAGCTCTGGGAGATCGAGGAGGTGTTGGTCGGGCTGCTCGAGCCGACCCGCGCGCCGTAGCTGCCGCTGTGCGCCGCCGAGGTGCTGGCGGAGGTGGTGCCGCTGGTGGTCCAGCTCGACAGGCTGCCGGTCTCGAAGGTGCCGTTGGTGAGGGTGCCGCCGCTGCTGCTGCCGCCCCCGACAATCGCGTGCGAGATGGCGCAGGAGTTGGTGTCGTTCGACCAGCTCGCCTGCTCGGCGAAGGTGCCGGTGCCCATGGTGACGTTGGCCGCCCCGCCGGTTGTGCCGGGCGAGAGCCAGGCGCATTCGTCGGAGTTCTCCTGGCCGTTGTACGAGCTGCCGGTGTGGTTGGTCCAGCCGCCGGCCGGGTTCTGGTCCGACATCATCTCCTGCCACTCGTGGCCGAGCGTCATGGTCCACCCGTCCAGTGTTCCGGGCGAGTTGACGAAGCCCACGCCGCAGCCGGCACCGGAGTCCATGTTGTACGGCTGGTTGCTGAACGCGATGTCGCCGTAGGAGGAGGACACCGCACCGCCGGTCAGCGTGGTGTCGCCGTTCCAGTCGTGCCAGGCGCAGTAGTTGCCCTGGTAGCTGTCCGGGTTGGTGTTGTGGGGCGACAGGATGACGTAGTAGGCGTCGCGGTTCGACGCGGCGGTGGTGTTGCCGAAGTGACCGGCCGCCTTGACGGCCTCGGCGCCCAGCTGGTGCCCGGTCGCGGCACTCGGGGACGCGGCCGAATTGTCGTACCACACGCCGGACAGTACGCCGCCGCTCTGGTACGGGATGAAGTTCGCGTTGGACGGGCAGCTGGTGGCGCCCGCCGACACGTTGGGCCCGTCGCACCACTGGGTGAGGTCGGCGGACCACCGCTCATTGCCGGTACCGATGTCCTTGAACATCTCCTGGGCGACCGGAGCCGCGCCGTCCGGGTCACCGGAGAACGTGGCGTCGCCATTGCCGTCGGTGCCCCGCGTGCCCCACTGGGAGCCGTAGAAGACCAGGTAGACCTTGGAGTGACCGCTCTGGACGCCGATGCCGTCGACGCCGCCGCCGTAGGAGAGCGTCTTCGACCCGGTCGCCGCTGCGGCGGCGGAGTGCTGGGCCGCCCAGGACTTCATCTTGGCGTGCCGCTGGATGGTCGGTATCGCGCCGTGCCGGTACGGGTGCTGGTAGGACGGGCTGTAGGGGTTGGATCTCGCGGTCTGGCCTGCGGCCTGGGTGGCGGCTTCCGCCTGGGGTATGGAGGCCAGTGCCACACCGGTGAGAAGGGACAGCGACGCGAGACCGGTCAAGGTCGCTCGGACCGCGCCGCGGATGTGGGGATCTCCCATGGGTGATGGGATCCTTTCTGCGTACAGACCCCGCCATGGTCCGGCGGAGGTCGACTGCGTGGGGCGTCTACGAGGCACATCACGGCAGGCATACCGGCTCCGGCCGTCTGCGCCGGAGCCGGTTCCGCCGCAGGACAGAACGAGAGGCCGCATCGGTACCGGAGTGGCTGCACGGGCGGTACGCCCGGCAACTGGGGAACCCACCCACGGTGTTGCATTCCGCGTGGAACTCTCGTACTGGACGGGACGGAAGCGAAAAGCAGCGAGGGAATTTCCGCTGCGTTATCGCTGATGGTTCGTGTGATGTGCTGTCAGACGCGGAGAAGCAAATCAGCAGTGACGGGTTCACGTCAATGGGACTCATAGTCTTCTTACAGAAAAGTGGCCGCGCCTCCCCTGTCCGCGACGCCGACCACCCCCGCCGAAGGACCGTCATCACTGGTCAGGCGTCAGATCGATGGAGGTGACCGGATGCCCCGGGCTGGTCGGCAGACCAGCGGCGGCAGGCCGCATATCGCCCTCTCGGCCCCATAAACGTCACGATTCCAAGGCCGTTGGAAAAATGAAGGAAACGCCCGGTCAAGAATTCGCAATCCATGGTCAATTGATGCACAGGGAATCCCCGGACGGGCACGCCGCGGAGCCGGGAGTCGGTGCGGGAACGGCATGCGGCAGCCGCCGGCGGAAGCCGGCACGCCGTCTCACCGCGTCCCGTTCCGGCCCCCCGCCTCACCGCCTCTTCGCCGCGGCCGCGATCGTCTCTCGTATGCGGTGGTACGTTCCGCAGCGGCAGACGTCGCGGGTCTCGTCCAGGACGGCCTCGCCGACCTCGCGCCCTTCCTCCCGGGCCTGGCGGACCTTCGCGACGGCGGTCATGATCCGGCCCGGCCGGCAGTAGCCGCACTGGGCGACGTCGTACTCCAGCCACGCCTCCCGCATCGGGTGCGGCGGCCTGCCGACGGTTGCGGGCAGACCCTCGATGGTGGTGATCTCGTCGTCCGGCCCGATGTCCTTCACCGGCGCCGAACAGGGGTAGAACGCCTTGCCGTTGATGTGACGGGGGCAGGCCTGGCACACACCGAGCCCGCCGGCTCGTCCACCACCAGCTCCTGCGCGCACCGCACGTTGGGCAAGTGGATGTTGCGCATGGAGCCGGTGTTGAAGCCCTTGTCGGTCTCGCCGAGCAGTTGGGGGACGACGCCGAAGTCGTAGGGGGTCTGCTGGGTCAGCGTGAAGATGGCCTTGGAGGAGGCGAGGTCGCCCACGGGCAGCCGTGCGGCCTCCGCGGTGACGACCTCGCCGACGCCGCTTTCCGGCCCCGGACGGCGACCCGCCCCGGACGGCCGTCGCGCCTCGGCCTTGACAATCCACGCCGGCGACTGAAGGCTGACCGACCAGTTGGTATTGAAGGGCGGAGCGTGAACGAGCTGAGCATCTCCACCGCCGCGGGCGTGTTCGACGCGATCGCGGCAGGCCCGGTCGACGGCCGTCCGGTGCTGTTGCTGCACGGCTTCCCGCAGACGGGGCGGGCGTGGGAACGCCAGATCGCGGCGCTGGCCGCGCACGGCCACCGGGTGGTGGCACCCGACCAGCGCGGCTACTCCCCCGGGGTCCGCCCCGAACAGCCCGAGGACTACCGCGTCGACGTCCTGGTCGACGACGTGGCCGCCATCGCGGAGGAACTGGGCTGGGCGTCGTTCGACCTGGTCGGCCATGACTGGGGAGGCGCGGTGGCGTGGTGGACCGCCGACGCCCACCCGGGCCGCGTACGGACCCTGACGGTGGTCTCGACCCCGCACCCCGGCGCGCTGGCCACCGCCCTGCGCACCGACCGGGACCAGCGCGGTCGATCGCGCTACATGATCGACTGGCGCGAGACGCCCGCGACCGAGGAGCACATGCTCGCCGACGGCGCCGAGGAGCTTCGCGCCTGCTACTCCGGAAAGGTCCCGCAGGCCGCCGTCGAGGCGTACATACGGCACCTGTCCCGGCCGGGCGCCCTCACCGCGGCGCTGAACTGGTACCGGGCCGGGCGCCCCGACCGCGCGATCGGCCCCATCGAGGTGCCCACGCTGTACGTCTGGAGCACGGAGGACAGCGCGTTCGGGCCGGCGGCCGCGCAGCAGACAGGGCAGTGGGTCGACGGACCGTACCGCTTCGAGACCCTCCAGGGCGTCAGCCACTGGGTACCCGAGGAGGCGCCCGAGACGCTGAACCGCCTGCTGCTCGACCATCTGCGAGCGCACACTCCCCCGCCTGGCACCGAGGCGCGGCGATGAACGCGGCCGCCGTGCGAGGAGCCCGCGCCGGCTGCATCGCCGCGTGACGGCCGCGGCGGCCAGGAAAGGCTCCCGCGCAACTCGTCCACAAACCGGCGCATCACCCGTTACCGTGTGCCCGAGCCTCTGACGTGCGGCCGGATACGGCACGAGCGTCGGGGCCCGTCACAGGGGGGCGGCGGGGTGGAAAGCACGCGGACGGCATCCACGGCGGGGGCCGGGGACACGGAAGACGACAGACGGAGCGTTTCGGACACGACGGGCGTCCTGCTGCTCGGCGCGTGCGCGGCCTGGGCGCTGATCACGGCCGCCGCACACGGCGGCCGGCCCGAGGGCATGCTGCTCGCGGTGCTCGCGGTCGCCGCCGGCTACGCGTCGGGGCGGATCCTGGGCGCGCTGCTGCCCGTCGCCGCCCCCGCCGTCGGCGCCTTCACCGGCCTCGGACTCGCGCTCGCCGCGCCGCACATCACGGCGGGCCCGCAGTTCGCCGCCCCGCTCGGGCACACTGGTGCGACCGCCGCCCTGCTGACGCTCTCGTCAGGAGCGGCATGCTGCGCCGCGTGGGCAGCCGGAGCCCCGGGATACCGCCTGGCGCCAGGGCTGTCGGCCGCGGCCTTCGCGGTGATCGCGGCGGCGCTCGGCTCCACCACGGGCCTCGCCGCGTGCGCCGGCGTGCTGCTGTGCTCGCTCGCCGCCGGGCGGACGCGTCGCCGCGGTCCGGCTCTGACCGCGCTCGCCCTGGTGGCGGCCCTGACGACGGGGACGACCTGGGCGGTTGCCGAAGGCGCCCTGCCGCAGGGCCTGAGGACCATGCTGGAGGACCAGTTCAGCCGGCACCGGGTACGGCTCTGGCACGACGCGCTCACCCTCACCGGCCGGGATCCGGCGCTCGGCGCGGGGCCCGGGCGCTTCGGCGAACTGAGCCCCACGGCCGCCCAGTCGCTCCCGCCCGACAGCAAGCCCCACTCCGCGCCCCTGCAGCAGGCCGCCGAACAGGGGCTGATCGGGGTGGCACTGCTCGTGGCGGTCTTCTGCTGGGTCCTGTACGTGCTGTGGCGCACGTCGCGACCCACGCCGATCGCCCTCACGGCGGGCGCCGCCCTGACCGCGCTGGCGGTGATCGCGTCGGTCGGCAACGCGCTGAGTTTCACGACGGTGACGGTGGGGGCCGGGACGCTGGCCGGGATCGCGACGGCACGCCCGCTCAGGGACGAGGGGCAGCGGAAGCGGAGCGGGCCGTCGCAGCCGTGAGCCGCCGCCCGGGGTCGCGCCGAGATGGCGCGTCGTCCTCCCGGGCGTCTCAGTGTGTGGCGCCGGGCAGGCTCGACCGCAGCCGGGCGCGGATGACGCGTACCGCCGTCTCGGCGTTGTCCACGGTGATCGTGAAGGTGTGGCCGTCCCAGAGGCGCAGGGCGATGCCCTCACCCCGCCGCACGACGACGGCGGTGCCCTTCTCCGGCCGCCAGCGGTAGCCCCAGCCGCCCCACTGGCGCGGGGTGACCCGCGGGACGAATTCCGCGCGGGCCACATGCGTGAGGGGAATGCGGCGGCGCGGCACACCGATGTGGCCGCAGCGCACCTCAAGGCACTCGTGGTCGACCTTCACCGCGACGTGCACGAACGCGAGCGTGCCGAAGAGGACCAGCAGCCCGGCCACGATGCAGCCCACCACGGACATGACGAGCGGCGCGATGCCGGAGGTCCAGGCGGAGTCGACGGCCAGTTCGATGCCGAGAGCCATGAAGGCCGCACCGGCGAGGGACAGAAGCCACTGGAGGCGGTTGGTCGCCCTCCCCGTCCAGATGTCGGGGGGCATGGCCGTGTCACCGTGGGGGTGGTCCCTCATGTCTTGAGCGTACCCAGGTTCCGGAGCGCGGGCACCCGGTTGCGCGGCGGCCACCCCGGCCAGACCGATGACTCACCTCACGTCGAGTGCCGTCCGCAGAAGCCTGCCCTCGCCGTACGCCAGCGCCGCGCCGGGCAGCGGACCTCCGCGCCCGCTGAGCAGCACCGTCACCCCCGCGCCCCGGGGGGCCTCCGGCGCGGGGCCCGCCCCGATCCGGCGCAGCGCCTGCGCTGCCACGGCACCGGCGGAGCCGTGCAGGACGAGCGGGGGGCGGCCCGGCTGCTGGACGGCGGCGCGGATGCGCTCGGCGACCAGTTCGTAGTGGGTACAGCCCAGGACGAGGGTCGTGACCTCGGCCGGAGTGCGTTCCGCGGCCGCCGCGACGGCCGCGTCGATGGCCGCCTCGTCCGCCTGCTCCACCGCGTCGGCGAGTCCGGGGCACGGGACCTCGGTGACCTCGACTCCGTCCGCGAAGTCCCGGATCAGACCGCGCTGGTAGGGACTGCCGGTGGTGGCCGGTGTCGCCCAGATCGCGACCGGACCGCCGCCCGCCGCGGCCGGCTTGATCGCCGGGACGGTGCCGATCACGGGCACGGTCGGCTCCAGGAGGGTGCGCAGGGCGGGCAGGGCGTGCACGGACGCCGTGTTGCAGCCCACGATCAGCGCGTCGGGCTCGTGTGCCGCGGCGGCCTCGGCGACGGCCAGGGCGCGCCGTGTGAGGTCCTCGGGAGTCCGCGGTCCCCAGGGCATGCCGTCGGGGTCCAGGGAGAGCACGAGATCTGCGTCAGGCCGCAGACGCCGCACCGCCGCGGCGGCCGGCAGCAGTCCGATTCCGGAGTCCATCAGCGCGATCTTCACCCGGCAACGATAGACGATGAGCCCCGGCGGGCCGCCGTGATGGGGCAGACTTCGACGGGTGAGTGCCCTTGTGTGGATCACCGCCGTGTCACTGGCCGCCTGGTTGTGGCTGCTGCTGGGCCAGGGGTTCTTCTGGCGTACGGATCTGCGGCTGCCGCCCCGCCGGGACCCGCAGGCGTGGCCGTCCGTCTGCGTCGTCGTACCGGCGCGGGACGAGGCCGCCGTCCTGCCGCGAAGTCTCCCCACGCTGCTGGCCCAGGAGTATCCGGGGCACGCCGAGGTCTTCCTCATCGACGACGGCAGTTCGGACGGCACCGGGAAGCTGGCCCGTGAACTGGCCGGCCGGCACGGCGGACTGCCGCTGACGGTCGGCTCTCCGGGCGAGCCCCCCGCGGGGTGGACCGGCAAGCTGTGGGCCGTGCGCCACGGAATCGGACTGGCACGCGCGCGTGCGCCCGAGTATCTGCTCCTGACGGACGCCGACATCGCGCACGCGCCCGACACCTTGCGTTCCTTGGTGGCGGCGGCGCGCACCGGCGGGTTCGATCTCGTCTCGCAGATGGCCCGGCTGCGGGTGGAGAGCTTCTGGGAGCGGCTCGTTGTACCCGCCTTCGTGTACTTCTTCTCCCAGCTGTATCCATTCCGCCGTATCGCGCGGGAAGGGTCGCGGACGGCGGCCGCGGCGGGCGGCTGCGTGCTGCTGCGCGCCGACGCGGCCGAGCGGGCGCGGGTCCCCGACGCCGTCCGGCAGGCCGTCATCGACGACGTGGCGCTCGCGCGGGCGGTCAAGGACAGCGGCGGCCGCATCTGGCTGGGGCTGGCCGACCGGGTCGACAGCGTGCGCCCGTATCCACGGCTGCAGGACCTGTGGCAGATGGTCTCGCGCAGTGCCTATGCCCAGCTCCGGCACAGTCCGCTGCTTCTCGCCGGTACGGTGCTCGGGCTCGTCCTCGTCTACCTGGTGCCGTCCCTGGCGTTGGTCGCCGGGCTCGCCACGGGCGACATCACGGCGATGGTGCTCGGCGGGCTCGCGAAACTGGTGATGACGGCGACGTACGTCCCCATGCTGCGCTACTACCGCCAGCCGCTGTGGCTGGCGCCGTTGCTGCCGGTGACCGCGGCCCTGTACCTCCTCATGACGGTCGATTCGGCGGTACAGCACTACAGGGGGCGCGGTGCGGCCTGGAAGGGCCGCACCTACGCTCGTCCGGACGCCGCCCTCGACGAACGGTGAGCGGCCGGGGTCACTTCCTGCCGGGGGTCCAGTTCATGCCCCACCCGTAGGCGTGGTCGATGGTGCGCTGCGGGCTGACGCCGCGCTCCGGGACCAGGTAGCGGGCCTCGCGCTGGACGACCAGGTCGCCGCCGGTGTTGGTGATGAGGGCGAGCGCGCACACGGTCGAGGGCACCGTGCACTCGTCGAGGAAGAACTCGATGGGCGCGCCGTGCTGCGGCTGGAGCGTGACTGTGGCGTGCAGGTCGGCGAAGGACCGGGCGCCTTCGTAGATCGTCACGAAGATGAGGATGCGCCGGAAGCTCTGCTTGTGGTCGAGGTTGACGGTGAGGTTCTCGCCGGTCTCGACGGCGCCGGTCCGGTCGTCGCCGTCGAGGTGGATGTACGGGGGCTGGTGCAGTGCGCCGAAGGCGTCGCCGAGCGCCTGGACGACGCCCTTCCTGCCGTCGGAGAGCTCGTACAGGGCGCACAGGTCCAGGTCGAGGTCCGCGTGCATGGCCACCGCCCGGCCGCGCTTCCTGCCCCATCCCGAGAACTGTTTGCGCGTCGACCAGTTGAGGTTCACGCGCAGGGCACCGGATGTCCCGCCCTGCTTGGCCAGTGAGACCGAGGGGGCCTGTTTGGTGAGCGTGACCTTGCTGAGGCTGACGGTGGGCGGCGGCGTGGCGGCGTACGGGCCGGCGGGGTGCGGTGCACCGTGAGGGCCGACGGGCGGCGTGGCCCCGTAAGGGCCGACGGGCGGCGGCGCGGTCACCGGCGGTGCGGGCGCGGGGACGGGCGGCGCGGGCGGCGGGGACGGCGGGGACACGGTGACCGGCGGCGTCGGCCAGTCCACACGGGTGACGGGCGCGGACGGGGGCGCCGCGTGCTGCGGCTCGTCCACCGTGATCCCGTAGTCCGTGGCCAGGCCCTCCAGCCCGCTGCTGTAACCCTGTCCCACGGCGCGGAACTTCCAGGTCCCCTGGCGGCGGTAGAACTCGCCGAGCACGAACGCGGTCTCGACGGTCGCGGCGGGGTCGAAGCGCGCGACCTCGGTGCCCCGCTGCGCGTCGAGCACACGGATGGACAGACCGGGCACCTGCCCGAAGGTCCCGCCGTCGGCGGAGGCCGCGAGCACCACGGTCTCGATCGCGGGCTCCAGACGCGCGAGGTCCACGAGGAGTGAGTCCGTCACCTGGCCGCCCACGTCCCGCTTGCCCTCGTGGCGGACGGCACCCGAGGGGTGCGCGGCCTGGTTGTAGAAGACGAAGTCGCCGTCGTCGCGGACCCTCCCGGCGACCAGCAACAGCGCCGAGGCGTCCGCGTCGGGCACACCCGGCCCGGAACGCCAGCCCAATTCGACGCGCAGTGCCGTCGTCGGCACCTGAAGATTCGACCCTTTCGACATTGACATGTCCGCCCCCATCAGGTGTCGCCGTGCCGGGGCCGAAGGCCCGGCGGTCCGTTGCATCCGTTCCGGCCAACCTATTCCCCCGGGCGCCGAACTCCCATGACCGATACCGGAAGTCCGCCGCTCAACCCTCCGCTCAACCCCCGGTAACCCTCCCGGAACTCGGCCTTTACACGATCCAAACCCCGTTTGCTGCCCTTTTTTGCCGAGTTCGCTCGCATTGGGGATCCCACGTCACCCAGGACACGGAAAACAACCCTCTTATCGGTCTCCCCAACCAGCACATCGTGGGCTTAACTTATGTGGCATGACCTCCCCCCGCTCCACTTATGGTGGCGGCTACTACTCCGCGTCGCCCTTCCCGGACACTCCGATCTACGACTCGCTCGTCGCCGAGCGGGGCACTCCGCAGATCGCTCCCATCCGGGTTCCCTCCGCCTATGAGACGCCGGGCAGCAATCTGCCCGCACTGCCGTCGGCGCTGCCCGCGCTGCCCGCCGGCCCCTCCCACCAGGCCCCCTCCTACGGCTACCCGCAGGCTCCCCAGCCCGCGCCGCTGCAGCAGGCCCCGACCGCGTACATCCCGCAGCAGGCGGGCCCGCGCGGCTACCCGGGTCCCCAGCAGATGCAGCCGCCACGCCCGATGGCCACGGGCACGGGGTACGAGGCGATGCGCCCAGCGGCGCCGCGCCCGGCTCCGGCGCCGTACCAGGACCCGTACAACAACGGGCAGCAGTACCGCGGATACTGATCCGCCGCACGGCATGGGGCCGTCGGTGCCGGATGACACGATGGCCTCATGCCGACTCCAGTGCTGCGCTCGATCCACGTCCACCCGGTCAAAGCGCTGCGGGGCCAGTCCCCCCGCGAGGCCGTGGTGGAGCCATGGGGGCTGGCCGGGGACCGGCGCTGGGCACTGATCGACGCGGCCGGCAGGATCGTCACCCAACGCGAGCGCCCACGCCTGGCGTTGGCCGCCGCCGAGCTTCTGCCCGGCGGCGGGGTCCGTGTGTCCGCGCCCGGCCTGGAGCCGCTGACCATCACCGTGCCCGGGCCGGCCGGTACGACCACCGCCACGTGGGCGGGGGAGGAGATCGAGACGGTCCCCGCCGGCTCCGGGGCGAGTGCCTGGTTCAGCACCTACCTCGGCGAGGACGTGACTCTCGTCCACCTCGACGATCCCGCCGTCCGCCGCCCCATCGACCCGGCCTACGGACGCCCCGGCGAAACCGTGAGCCTGGCCGACGGCTACCCGCTGCTGCTCACCGCGGTGGCGTCCCTGGACGCGCTCAACTCCCTGATCGCGCGGGGCGACCGCCCCCATGAGGGGCCGCTGCCCATGAACCGGTTCCGGCCCAATCTCGTGGTGGACGGCACCGTGTCCTGGGCGGAGGACGGCTGGAAGCGGATCGCCGTCGGCGAGGTCGTCCTGCGGGTCGCCACGATGTGCGGACGCTGCGTCGTGACCACCACGGACCAGGCCACCGGCGCGCGCGGCAAGGAGCCGCTGCGCTCCCTGGGCCGCCACCGCCGCTTCGGCGGACGGCTGGTCTTCGGGCAGAACCTGGTGCCGGAGACACCCGGCACGGTCCGCGTCGGCGATCGGGTCACGGTCCTCGACCACAGCGACAGCGGACCCGCTCCGGTCCTCCGGCCGGTCCGGTGACCGTGTCGCGCCACGTCCCTTTCCCCGGCTCCCCGCCGTGTTCCGGACCGGAGCCCCTTCCCGAGTCCGGCCGAGAAAGTTCCGTGATGCGGCACCCCCATGGGAACCCGCGGGCCGTGCACGGTCGTTGTGGGGAGGTGAGAAGTTCATGAGAGGCCCGTGGGGCGGAGGAAGGGTGATGTCGCGCTCTCTTCGCCGTCCTGGGGCGTGAACGGCCGGGTGCGGGGGTTGCCACGGACGCGGAAGGGGGTGCGGGACGGTGCGCGCGATCGGCGGTCTGTGGCGCTGGCGGCACAATCCGCTGCGCCGTACGACCGATCTGGTCGAGTCGTGGGTGGCGCTCGTCGCGCTGCTGCTGATCCTCGTCGCCGCACCCGTCGCCGGGTGCGTGGTCGGGTCGGCCGCCGACGACTCCCTGCAGCGGTCGGTCCGGGACCAGTGGCGCACCCGCCACCTGGTGGCGGCCACCGTCGTCAAGAAGCTGGAGGGTGGCCCGCTGGACCCGGATCCCGAGTCCTCCTCGGCGCGGGACGCCCACAGCCGTGTGCTCGCCGACTGGACCGCGCCGGACGGCACCGCGCGGCACGGCCCGGTCCTGGCCGACCTCAGATCCCCCCACCCGGGCGACCACTTCAGGCTCTGGACCGACGACCACGGCCGAATAGCGGCCCGCCCGCTGGACGGCGCCACCGCGACGACCCTTGCCGTGCTGGCCGGTTTCGGTGTGGCCGCGATGACCGCGGGACTCGTCGAAGGCGGCCGCCGGCTGATCGTCTGGCGCATGGTACGTCGCCGGTACGCGCGGTGGGACCAGGCATGGGACAGGTCCGGCCCCGACTGGGGCCGGACCGGCACGGGCAGTTGACGGCCTTCCGACTCCGGTCAACCGGGCACGTCCGCGCACGCTACGGTGGAGCGGCCGGACCGATCGGCTGTCCGGCTTCTTCACGAGAACCCGCGTGAGCACCGAGGTGGGGGCACAGCAGCGCCATGGCACAGGGCACGGTCCAGGTGACGCACACCGGCACATCGCGGTGGCGGCGCCGCACGGGTGAGTACGCGTCGCTCGCCGCCGCCCTGGAGGCCGCGGGGGACGGGGACGTCCTCACCGTGGCTCCCGGCACCTACCGGGAGAACCTCGTCGTCCAGCGGGCGGTGACCCTGCGCGGACCCGAGGGCTCCGCCGGCTCCGTGCGCATCGCGCCCATCGACGGGGTGCCGCTGACGGTGCGGGCCTCCGCCGTGGTCCAGGACCTGCACATCGAGGGCCAGGACGCGGCTGCGCCCGCCCTGCTCGTGGAGGAGGGCGCGCCGGAGCTGGCGGATCTGCGCATCATGACGCGGTCCGCGGCCGGCATAGAGGTCCGCGGTGGCGCCCGCCCCACGGTCCGGCGCTGCACGGTCGACAACCCGGCCGGCATCGGCATCGCCGTCGTGGACGGAGGCGGCGGGGTGTTCGAGGAGTGCGAGGTCGTGGCCGCCGCCCAGTCGGGCATCGCGGTCCGCGGTGGCGCGCACCCGCGGCTGGAACGCTGCCGTGTGCACCACACCTCCGGTGCGGGCCTGTCGGCGACCGGCGAGAACTCCGCGCTGGAGGCGGTCGGTTGCGAGGTGTACGAGATCCGGGGCTCCGGTGTGCATGTCACCGGGCGAGCCACGGCGCACCTGACGGACTGCGATGTCCACCGCACCACCGCCGACGGCGTCACGCTCGACACCGACGCGGTGCTGACCCTCGCCGACTGCCGCATCCACGATGTCCCGGAGAACGCGGTCGACCTGCGGTCCCGCTCGGTGCTCACGCTGACCCGCACAACGGTGCGGCAGTTCGGGCGCAACGGGCTGTCGGTGTGGGACCCGGGCACCCGCGTGGACGCCAACCAGTGCGAGATCTCCGACAGCACCGGTGACTACCCGGCGGTGTGGGTCAGCGACGGCGCGACCGCCGTGCTCGAGTCCTGCCGGGTGCACGACGTGCCGGACGCGCTGTTCGTCCTCGACCGCGGTTCGCGCGCGGACGTCGTGGACAGCGACCTCACACAGGTGCGCAACACGGCGGTGTCGGTGAGCGACGGCGCCACCGCACAGCTCGACGACTGCCGGATCCGGGACGCGGCGACGGGCGCCTGGTTCCGGGACCACGGCAGCGGCGGCACACTGTCCGAATGCACCGTCGACGGCGCCCAGACGGGGGTGATCGTCACCAAGGGCGCCGACCCCACCATCGAGCGCTGCACGGTGACGTCACCGGCGGAGGCGGGCTTCTACGTCTCGGCGGGTGCCCGGGGCAGCTTCCTCAACTGCCGGGTCACGGGCAGCGGCGGCTACGGCTTCCATGTGATCGACGGCTGCCGGGCCACGCTCAGGAAGTGCCGTACGGAGCGGTGCGCACGCGGGGGCTACGAGTTCGCGGACGGCGGACCGGACGCGCCCGGTGGCGGCGGCGCCGTCGTCGAGGACTGCACCAGCGACGAGAGCGCCGGGCTGCGGCCCGTGGTGGCCCAGGAGGCCGCCGTCCAGACGGCGAGCGTGTCCTTCGGCCTGCTGGGCGCCATCCCCGGTCAGCGCAGCACCGAACAGGAGTCCTACGTCACGGCCGCCCAGGAGCCCGGGGAGCCCGCACGCACCTCCGAGGATGTGCTCGGGGAACTCGACACCCTGGTGGGCCTGGAGAGTGTCAAGCGCGAGGTGCGCGCCCTCACCGACATGATCGAGGTCGGGCGCCGCCGGCAGCAGGCTGGGCTGAAGGCGGCGTCCGTGCGACGGCATCTTGTGTTCACGGGCTCCCCCGGCACCGGCAAGACGACAGTCGCCCGTCTCTACGGCGAGATCCTGGCCTCCCTCGGTGTCCTGGAGAAGGGTCATCTCGTCGAGGTGTCCCGGGTCGACCTGGTGGGCGAGCACATCGGCTCCACCGCGATCCGCACCCAGGAGGCCTTCGACCGGGCGCGCGGCGGAGTGCTGTTCATCGACGAGGCGTACGCGCTGTCGCCGGAGGACTCCGGGCGCGACTTCGGGCGTGAGGCGATCGACACGCTGGTGAAGCTGATGGAGGACCACCGCGAAGCCGTCGTGGTGATCGTCGCAGGGTACACGGCCGAGATGGAACGGTTCCTGTCCGTCAACCCGGGGGTGGCATCCCGCTTCTCACGGACCATCACCTTCGGTGACTACGGCGCCGAGGAACTGCTGCGGATCGTGGAGCAGCAGGCCGAGGAGCACGAGTACCAGCTGGGACCGGGAACCGGTGAGGCGCTGCTGAAGTACTTCACCGCGATCCCGAAGGGGCCGGCGTTCGGCAACGGCCGTACGGCGCGCCAGACGTTCGAGGCGATGGTGGAGCGGCACGCGGGCCGAGTCGCCCAGTTGGCCGAGACCAGCACGGACGACCTGACGCTGCTCTACCCGGAGGATCTGCCGGAGCTGCCCTGAGCCGCCCGTTCGTTCGGGCCCCGCGGCCCGGCGCCCGGCGCCGGAGGCACACCCGGGCTACGTGCCCGGCCCTGGACGCGCCTTTCCGGGCCCGCTGTCCGGCTCCGCGGGCTCGGGTCCGGCGGGGGCGTCCGCGGGCCGTGGTCCCGGCAGCCCCGACCGCAGCCGTGCCAGCAGCCGTCTGCGCTCCTCGTCGAACGCCGGGTCCGCCTGGTAATCGCTGTGCCCGAGGATCGGGGCCGGCAGCGGGTGCTCTTTCGTGCGGCCGTAGGCGAGGGGGTCCCTGAGCGGTGGGCGGTCCACCTGTGGGCCGCAGTCGCCGGGCAGCCCGATGGGGCCGCCGATCGGATCGGTGCGGCGGAACAGATTGCGCCAGCAGTCGACCTCACGGTGCAGGGAGCTGAGCGAGGCCGGACCGAAGTACGCCGGGAACCAGCGCCCGTACAACCGTTCCAGCGGCGAGCCGTAGGTCAGCAGTGCCACTCTCTTGCGGGCGGAGGGCCCCAGCTGCCAGGCCGCGGCCGCCGCCAGCACGCTGCCCTGGGAGTGGCCCGACAGGACCAGCCGCCCCCCGGTGGTGCCCGTCCAGGCCGCCATGCGCCAGGTCAGGTCCGGCACGGCACGCTCGGCGTAGCAGGGCGGGGCGAAGGGGTGTGCGGCGCGCGGCCAGAACGTGCCGACGTCCCACAGGATGCCGATGGTGCGGCGCGCGGACGCGTCCTTGTAGGCGCGCCGGCCCCAGGTGACGAAGAGCAGGAAGCCCACGCCGATCAGCCAGGAGCCGAGCCCCTGCGCCGTCTCGGCGGCGCCCCGGACGAGGGGCCCCGTGCCGCGCGCCGCGCCTTCCGGCGTGTCGTTGGCGGCGAAGGCCCCCACCAGGGCCACCGCGCCCAGCACCAGCGTCACCGCGGACATGAGGCCGATGACGAGCGGCGCCCGGTCGGTGAGGGCGGCCAGCGCACGCGTGCTCGCGATCCGCAGGGTGCGGGCCGGGTCGCCGGGCTCCCCCGGGTGATCGCGTTCGACCGCTCCGGTCTCGGCGCGCCGCAGCAGCCGGGTGCGCCAGGCCAGCCAGCCGGACAGGACGAGCAGGACGAGGAGCAGGGGCGGGATGGTGGACGCCTGCCAGGTGAGCACGACGGGCGGGCCGGCCATGGCCTGCCCGGTGCCGTCCAGCCAGTCGGCGACCCGCTGGGCCACGCCGCCGGACATCACGCCGCCGAGCGCACAGGCCAGCATGGCGACGGCGGGTCCGGCCTGGCCGCGCATCGCGGTGCGCGTGTCGGGACGGGCACGGTGGAGGACATGGGCGACGATGCCGAGCGCGACGACCAGGGCTCCCTGCACCAGGGCGAGCGCGCCGAACGTCGTGTCGCCCGGCAGCCGGCCCGCCGACCGCCAGCCGGGGCGCGACCAGCCGGCGTACACCATGGTCAGGAGGAGCACGGCGAGTGCCCCCCAGGGCAGCCACCGCACCAGCCTCCGGTCGAGGTCCTGGTCGAGCCGCTGCTCGGTGCGGCCCCGGCTGCACACCACCCAGACCACAGCCACCGCACCGGCGAGGAGAGCCGACGCCACCAGCCACCCCAGGGACTGCAGCGCCACCGCTCCATGGCGGCGGTCGTGGCGGGCGGCGGCGCTGCCGAGCGCGGCCGCGACGGTCAGGAGGCCCGCGGCGGTGTGCGCGGCGCGCAGCCGGGCCACCAGCCGGCGCCCGTACCAGAACCCGGGCCGGCCGAGCGCGGTGCGGTGTTCCTCCTCGCCGGGTTCTGCCGTGCGGGAGACCGGCTGCTGGGACTCGTAGGCGCTCCAGGTGCGGTGCGAGAGGTACCAGAGCAGGAGGGTGAGCGCCATGGGCACCAGCGCCGCCAGGGCGAGGCGCCGGCCCGGCAGACTCCACCAGCCGGCGTCGGCGCCGGCGGGTGAGAGGAAGCCGAGCCACGGGTGGCGTGCGGCGCACGCACGTGTGCCCGCGCACTGCCAGGCGCCCAGGTCCAGGGCCACCTCGCAGGCCGCCGCCACCAGCAGCACGGTCAGGGTGAGTCCGAGGAGCCGGACGATCAGCCCGTAGAGCCGGACGGTCCGCGGCCGGCCGGTCGTCGTGGGGCGCATCCAGTGCGCGAGGTTGGCCACCATGAACGGCAGCAGCAACAGCCACAGGGCGCGCGCGGAGTTTCCGGACGTGAGGTTGCACCACACGTACGCCTCGGGCACGGGACGGCCGCGGTAGTCCTCGGGCCGCCGCTCCGCGTCGGCGTCGTCGGCCCGCCGGTACACGGCGGCCGTCCAGTCGCCGGTGATCCGGACCGTCCGCGGATCGCCCAGCATCTCCTCGGGCGTGGTGCCGCCCACTCCGTGGACCAGAAGTTCCAGGGCGAAAGCGGCCGTCGCGGACCGCCGGCCGGCGCCGTCCCGCTCCCCCTCGTGTTCCTGTGCTTCCCGTGCACGCTCCACTGTTCTGCTCTTCCCCCGCGCTGCGTACCGTGTGTCGTGTGCAGGCACAGGTTCTCCGCTGACACACGCGCGCACACCTGCTGTCACGGAATCTCCCCGATACGGGTGAGCGCGCCCGGCGGCGGAGGGCGGCCCTGGGGCACGGGGGTGGCGCCCGAGGCGGCGACCCGTGCGAGGATGAGACGTCCTGCCACCGGTGACGGGAGAATGACCTCGTCGGAGCCGGTGCGAGTGGCGTGTCGGACGTGGTCGGGCGAAAGGGAGCGGAGCGGACGTGAGTGAGAATCAGAACCTCCTCGCGGAGCAGCGACGCGCCCTGATCCTGGACGAGGTGCGACGGCGCGGCGGCGTCCGCGTGAACGAGCTGACGCGCAAGCTCGGCGTCTCCGACATGACGGTCCGCCGCGACCTCGACGCGCTCGCCCGGCAGGGCGTGCTGGAGAAGGTGCACGGCGGCGCGGTGCCGGTGGTGGAGGCGAGCACGCACGAGCCGGGGTTCGAGGCCAAGTCGGGCATGGAGCTGACGGCCAAGGAGGACATCGCGCGGGCCGCGGCCGAGCTGGTCGCGCCGGGCACGGCGATCGCCCTGTCCGGCGGCACGACGACGTACGCACTGGCCCACCACCTTCTCGACGTGCCGGATCTGACCGTCGTCACCAACTCGGTGCGGGTGGCCGATGTCTTCCACTCGGCGCAGCGCACCTCGGGCCAGCGGCAGGGCGCGGCGACGGTGGTGCTGACCGGCGGGGTGCGCACGCCCTCCGACTCGCTGGTGGGGCCAGTGGCCGACCAGGCGATCGCGTCCCTCCACTTCGATGTGCTCTTCCTCGGTGTGCACGGGATATCGCCGGAGGCCGGCCTGTCGACGCCGAACCTGGCGGAGGCCGAGACCAACCGGAGGCTGGTGCAGTCCGCACGGCGTGTGGTGGTGGTCGCGGACCACACCAAGTGGGGTACGGTGGGCCTGAGTTCGTTCGCCGCGCTGGAACAGGTGGACACGCTGGTCACCGATGCCGGGCTGCCGGCCGAGGCGCGGGAGGAGATCAGCGAGCACCTCAGGCAGCTGGTGGTGGCCGGGGAGGAACCCGGGGACGCTGCAGACATCTGACGGTTCGCCAGCTATGGTGGCGCCGCCCGGCGGCACCGCTTCCGTCCGGGGACGTTCGTTTCCCGCGAGGAGGTTGTTCGTCCATGGCACACCGTCTGCGTCCGGTGGGACTCGACTTCGCGCAGTCCGCTCCCGTGCGGCTGGTGTTCGCGCGCAAGGTCGCGGCATCCCCCGAAGTGGTCTTCCGGGCCCTCGCCGAGGACGTTCCCGGCTGGAGCGAGTGGTTCGCCGCGGTGGCCTCCGCCCGGCCCCTCGACGAGGGCGCCGGGCGCGAGGTGCGCCTGACGGGCGGCACCCGCTTCCGGGAGACGGTGGTGGCGGCCACGCCGAACGAGGTGTACGCGTACCGGGTCGACGAGACGAACGCGCCCGGCGTACACGCTCTCCTGGAGGAGTGGCGGCTCACGCCCGCCGGCACGGGCACCCGGGTGCAGTGGACCTTCGCGGGCGATGGGACCGCGGTGTTCCGCTTCGCGCTGAAGGCGGCGCGGACGGGTCTGGGGCGCGCCTTCCGCGGCGCGGTGACGGCGCTGGACCGCCGGCTGGCCGCGCAGAACGCCTGACGGGCTTCAGTCCGACCACACTCCGGTCGCCAGCAGGGACTCGATCGCCGCGGTGTACGGCGCGATGTCCAGCCCCTGCCCGGCGAGCCACGCGTCGGAGTAGTACTTGTCCAGGTAGCGGTCGCCCGGATCGCACAGCAGGGTCACCACACTGCCTGTCCGCCCTCCGGCCACCATCTCCGCGACGATCTTCAGTGCGCTCCACAGTCCCGTGCCGGTCGAGCCGCCCGCCTTGCGGCCCATGGCCCCCTCCAGGGCCCGCACCGCGGCGACGGCCGCCGCGTCCGGGACCTTCATCATCCGGTCGACGGCGCCCGGCAGGAAACTGGGTTCCATCCGCGGCCGGCCGATGCCCTCGATGCGCGAGCCGCCGTCGCAGGTGACGTCCGGATCGCCGGCCGTCCACCCGTCGAAGAAGCACGAGTTCTCCGGATCGGCCACGCAGACCCGGGTGTCGTACTGCATGTAGCGGACGTACCGGGCGATGGTCGCCGACGTGCCGCCGGTGCCGGCCGTGGCGACGATCCACTCGGGCTGCGGGAACCGCTCCAACTCCAGTTGGCGGAAGACGGACTCGGCGATGTTGTTGTTGCCGCGCCAGTCCGTGGCCCGTTCGGCGTAGGTGAACTGGTCCATGTAGTGGCCGCCGGTCTCCGCCGCGAGGGCGGCCGACTCCTCGTACATCCTGCGCGGGTCGTCGACGAAGTGGCACCGCCCGCCGTGGAACTCGATGAGGCGGCACTTCTCGGCACTCGTCGTACGCGGCATCACCGCGATGAAGGGCACGCCGACGAGCTTGGCGAAGTACGCCTCGGAGACGGCCGTGGAACCACTGGACGCCTCGATCACCGGGCGTCCCGGACGGATCCAGCCGTTGCACAGGCCGTACAGGAACAGGGACCGGGCGAGGCGGTGCTTGAGGCTGCCGGTGGGGTGGGTGGACTCGTCCTTCAGGTACAGGTCGACACCCCAGTGCTCAGGCAGCGGGAAGCGCAGCAGGTGCGTATCGGCCGAGCGGTTGGCGTCGCCCTGGAGCTTGCGGACGGCGTCCTTGAGCCAGCCGCGGTACTCGGCGTCGCTGCGGTCGACGTCGAGGGTCTCGCTGGGGCGGGTGATACGGGGGGTGCTCACGGCGGGGGCTCCTTACCGAGGGGTGCCGACGCCGGTTCACGCGGTCGGACGCCTCGATGATAGACACCTCCAAAATGCTCCTCACCTGCATAAACGCATCTTTGGGCGACTCAAAGGCACCCTGTGGCACAGGGTGGGAAACGGCGGGGGCGCATCCGCGCGAGTGCGCCGGATGCCCCGCGTGAGCCCGCCGTGCGCACTGGTGCGAGCGGTCGGCTGCGGGCAGACTGCACGGCATGGGCCGCCGGCCGGCGCCTCGGGGCACCGTGCGCCACCGGCCCGTACGGGGATGGACACTGGATCACGACCAGGCTCGGCCGATGTCACTCCGGATCTCGTCCCGCGCGGGATCCCGGACGGGCACGGCCTCATGCGCAAGGGGGCGGGGCAGGATGGCGGAGCCGGAGTTCACGGCCACGGGCGTGCGGATCGGGAAGGGGCTGCGGTCCCTCACCCGGGCCGGAGAGGTCCGCATCAGGGACGGCAGACTGCGGCTACTCACGAGTTACGGCAGTGAGATCGACAGTGCCCCGGTGCGGGCCGTGCGCGCGTCGAAACCCTGGTTCGCGCCGGAGGGCCGGGCGTTGGCCGATGTCAACGGCACCCGCTACTCGCTGACCCTCGGCGACCGGGACCCCGCTCCGGGACGGCCGCGGCCCTCGTCGGCGCGACGGTTCATCGAGGCGATCCGCAAGGCGGGCGGGCGCGACGACTGAGCGTGGCGCGAGTTGCAGGACGTCACCCGGTGCGTCACGCTGGTCTCACATCACTCTCGGTTTACCGGCGATTACGCTGAAGAACCAGCCCGCCGGTCACGACCGCGGGCGGCCCCCGTACGAAGCCGTTCCGCACCCAGCGGCCGGAGTACTCCGCCGCACAGCAGGCGGCACGCAGGCCAGCCCTCCTGCTGGATCCGATCCCGTCGTCTTCCGGACTCAATTCGGGGAGTCGCAGCCGTGATCAGCCAGCCAAGCAGGCACTGCACGGTGGAGCTCCAAGCCCTGCCGTCGCGGATCGGCCAGGTCCGCAGAATCGTATCGGCGCAGTTGCGCTACTGGCACCTCGATCCCCTGATCGACCGGGCCGCGCTCGGTGTGACGGAACTGTTGACGAACGTCCACCTGCACGCCCGGCCCGACAAGACGTGCACCGTGGAGATGGAGCTGCTGCTCGACCGGCTCACCGTCTCGGTGCACGATCACGACCCGCGCCTGCCCGAACTGCGCGAGGCGGACGGCGCCGCCACCAGCGGACGCGGTCTGGCGATGGTCGCGGCGGTGGCCGACAGCTGGGGGGCACACCCGGACGGTGACTCGGGCAAGGTCGTCTGGTTCACGCTCCCCGCATCGGCGTCGGCGCCCACCCGTCCGGTGCCGGCTCTCACGCCGCACGAGAAGCCCCTCGAAGCGCCGGCCCGCGCCCTCGCGGTCGGCGACCGCACGACGGAACACACTCCCGCCCGGTCCGCCGTTGCCGGCTGACCGGGCGGTGACCCTCGGCCGGCAGACGGCCGGCGCGGGCTCCACCCGGTCGTTCCGCGGCATCGGCGGGCCGCACACCGAGACGGACCGAGACGGACCCTCACCCGGCCGGAGGCAGCCCGGCGAGGGCACCGGCCGTGAGGCCCGCCGTGCTCCGCCGCCCCGAGGGGGCGGCGGAGGCGTCCGGCACGGCTTTGGCAGCGCCTTCGCGGTGCCGCCCGAGGAGCGCCGGCTCCGGGCGGAGCACGGTCCGCAGCTGGGACGGGGGTTCCGGCCGACGGGGCGGCGCTCCCCCGACGGACCGAATCCGCGGGTGCGCTCGGGGATCGCCGACGCGAGCGCCCGGGGCGGAGGGTGAGGGACGGAAGGTCATGCGGCATCGCGCCTGCCCGTACGGCCGAACTGCTCGTCCAGGACGGAGGGCCGGCGCCAGTACTCGTCCTCGTCGATCTCGCCGGAGGCGAAGCGGCGGCCGAGGACGGCGACCGGCCTCGCCCGCCGGACGGCCGTCCACCGCGCGCCACGGTGCGCCACGGCCCCGCCGGACGGTGCGGCGCAGGACGACCACGGCGCCGAGTACGACGGCCGCCCAGATCAGCGGGAAGAACAGGATCCAGGGGCCGGGGCCGCCGCCCCAGCGGACCAGGGTCTGCATCGCGGGTCATCTCCTCGGTCGGTTCTGCGGTGATACCTCGAGACTCGCGGCGAAAGGGGGTGCGGGTCGTCGTACCGTCGGCGGCAGTGCGGACACCCCGCCGGGAGTAGCGGGAGCAAGCGGGCGTCCACCCGCGACTCCGGGACCTGACGAGGCTGAAATCTGTAACTACTAGTATGTACAGTGTCGGCATGAGCACCCCGGAGCGACTGATCGAATCCACCCGCGAGCTGCTGTGGGAGCGCGGCTACGTGGGCACGAGCCCCAAGGCGATCCTTGAGCGCGCGGGCGCCGGCCAGGGCAGCATGTACCACCACTTCAAGGGCAAGCCGGACCTGGCGCTCGCCGCGATCCGCCGCACCGCCAAGGAGATGTGCGCCACCGCGCGGGGCGTGCTCGGCGGGCCCGGAACGCCGTACGAGCGGATCGAGGCGTATCTGCGGCGTGAGCGTGACGTGCTGCGCGGCTGCCCCATCGGCCGGCTGACGATGGACCCGGACGTGGTCGGAAGCGACGATCTGCGCGGCCCCGTCGACGAGACGATCGACTGGCTGCGCGAGCGGCTCGCCGAAATCGTCGAAGAAGGCAAGGAACAGGGCCAGTTCGCGCCCTCCCTGGATGCCCGGGAGATCGCGGCGACGGTCCTCTCGACCGTCCAGGGCGGCTATGTGCTGGCCCGCGCCTCGGGTTCGCCGGCGGCCTTCGACGCCGGGGTGCGGGGCCTGCTCTCCCTTCTCCGACCGGCTTCCTGAGGAGTACCGCGTGCGCATCGCGAGACAGCGCGAGCCCGGCGCACGGCACCGGCACGGAGCCGGCCCCCGCGCCTTCATGACACACCTCGCGGTCTGCGAGGCGACCGGGGACCGCACGAGCACCGGGTGGAGCCCGCTCGCCGACCCCGACGACACCACCGCCTGAGGAGGCATCCGTTGCATGCCATGCAGTACGAGCTGGCCCTGCCCGCCGACTACGACATGGGCGTCATCCGCGGCCGCGTCTCCCGTGTCGGGCATCTCCTCGACGACTGGGGCGGCCTCGGCGTCAAGGTCTACCTGATGCGCGAGCGGGGTGTGCACGGCTCGCCGGTCAACCAGTACGCCCCGTTCTACCTGTGGAACACGGTGGAGGGCATGAACTCCTTCCTGTGGGGCGGCGCCTTCCAGGGGTTCGTGAGCGACTTCGGGCGTCCGGAGGTCCAGCAGTGGACGGGGCTGGCGTACGAGGAGGGAGCCGCCCCCGGCTCGCCCGCCGTCGTGGCCCTGTCCTCCCGAAGCTGCCGCGAAGTGACAAGTAGCGCTCTGTGATCAGAGTGGCGCCCGGTCAGAGGGTGCGTGGCGGGGTCCGGGGACGTCGTCCGCCCGGAGGGCGGCGAAGTCGACGTGCGCCTGCTCGACGGCTTCGGGGTACGCCTCGCGCTTGGCGTGCTCGGCCAGCGCCCGGTAGACGCTGGCCACCGAGGGGTTGTGGCCTTTGCGCTTGCCGGTGGGGATGAACAGGTCGGGCTGGATCTGCTCGACGGACTCGCCGCCCGCACGACGCCGCAGGACGGTGTGGAGCATGTCGTCGGTGATGACCGGGGGCCGGCCGCCGTGCTTGCCCTTGCGGGCGGCGGCGTCGAGCCCTTCCAGGGTGGACTCGCGGATGTTCTCCCGCTCGGTCTCCGCCATCGCGGCGAAGAACGCGAACAGCAGCTTGCCCGGCCCGGTGGGGTCGTAGAGGCCGGGCAGGGGTCCGGCGAGCATCTCCAGGATGAGGCCGTGGGCGGTGAGGTGGTCGGCGAGCGCGGTGAGTTCGGCGGCGTCGCGGCCGAGCCGCTTCATCTCGTAGACGGTGAAGATGACCCGGCAGTGCGGGGCGTGCGCCTTGACCTCCCGCGCGGTCCGCAGCGCCTCCTCGAACCGGGGCCGGACCCGTACGCGGGTGCTGATCTTCTCGCTGAAGATCTTGTCCCGGGGGATGCCGTGTCCGGCGAGCGCGTCGAGCTGGGAGTCGAGTTCCTGGCCGAGGGTGGAGCAGCGGGCGTAGCCGATGCGGATGTCCGCTCCCGGCAGGTCCGGGTCGGCCGGGGCCGGGGGCGGGGTGCCCGGCCGCCAGGGCCGGCCGGGCCCGCGGTCGGCGGGGGTGGGCACGCGCAGTGCCTTCTTCAGCCGGGGCACCAGGGTGAAGCGGCGGGTGTGGTAGGCGGAGGCGACGGCGCCGCCGCGTGAGCGGCAGGGGGATCCGGGCTGGGCTTCGCACTTCGGACAGGCGTGCGCTTCGACGTCGTCGCCGTCCGACCGGCCGGTCTGCGGGGAGTGCTGAGGGTCCGTCATGAGCCCGGATTTTCGCACAATGCAAGTCTCAGAAGGGGGTCCGTGCCGCTTTCGAGTGAGAACGGGTTGTGAGAGCGAATGCGGGTCCGGCGGCGGTATGGCGGCGGTATGGCGGCTCGTTTCCGATCTTACTCGGGCAAAGGAGCGTTTGTGAGAGTAGCCATGCGTTCAGCTCTGACCCTCGCTTCACGTTGGGGAAGATCGCCGGGGCGTGATAGGCGGCGGCGCGGTCGCCTGTTCGAGCTTCGTAGGAAGGAGTGACGCCTCGCCGGGCCTGCGGCTGTCGGGCTTCGCGCGAATCGGGCCCACGGGCCGCGCGGGCCCGATTCGCCGGTGGGGAGCGAGGAAGTACTGGCACCCGGTCAGAACGCCCGGTGAAAAACGTCCGCCCATTCCCTGACCACGGTGGCGATCTGGCCGGAGGCGGCGGCAGCCTGGGTGATTGCGGCGAGAGCCGCCGCCCCCCGGCTGCGGTTGCGCCCTTGGCCCGGTGCGGCCATGCCCTCGGCCATGTCGGCGACATGGTCGAGTAGGGTGCCGCGTTGCTCCGGGGAGAGGTTCTGCTCCGCTTGCACGGCGGCGGTCAGCGCTTCGAGTGCCTCGGCCTGTTCGGGCTCCCTCCGTTCGATCACCTTGGCGATGGTGGAGTTGATGTTGGTCAGCGTGTTCGCGATTTGTACGACGCTGTCGCTGATGTTGAATCGCGGCTCCGGGCCGCCTTCACCAGAAGCCCTGGCGTAGTCGGGCATGCGGGTGTGCACCTCCAGCAGGTAGTCGAGCACCAGCGCCGCGTGGGCGTAGTGCAGCAGGTGTCCCAACTCGGGAACAAGGGCGTCACCGACAGCCTCGACGTCGGTGCACGCCTGTAGGGCTGTCAGGTAGCGATTGCGGACCTCGGCGGTTCGGAAGCCGTCGAGCAGATGCAGGTCGAAGCCGGGAAAGGGACGTGCGGTCTGAGCGGGGTCAGCGGCCTGCCTGGCGAAGCAGGCGGCAACGGTGTGGATCTGTGCCTGAATCTCCGCGGCCACTACCTCTGAGGCTGAGTCCTCCCGGAGTATCGCGTGGCTGAGTGCTGGCCGTCGTTCAGGCGGTGGGACAGACAGGGTCGTCAGTTCCGCCGCGAGTGCACGAAGATCGTCACAGAGTCCATTGAGGTACTTTTCCCACTGGCCGGGCGGTCGAGTGGGAGGACCCGGCGGCTTGGAGGCGTACCGGCTGCTCTTGCGCCACTCGCGCAGCTGTCGTTGATACGCGTTGAGGCGTGCCAGCTTCTTCTCGGCGGGCGGGTATAGATGGGCCAGGACGGTGGTCCGTCCGGTCAGCCAGGCGAGCACGGTGTACAGACGCTCAGCGGTCTCGGGAAGGGGGCGGGAACCCTCACGCAAGTCACTCCATTCCCCAAGCTGAGGTTCATCCGCTTCCCGGTACCTGCTCTGCGTGCAGCCATGAGCTGGCAGCGAGAGTGCGGCAGCATGCTCCACTGCCTCGGCGGCCACGAAGCGGACCAACCCCGACAGAGCGGCGGCACAGGCATAGGTAGCGACGTCAAGACGGGGTAGAAGGACAGAGGACGGCCCGCGTCCGTCCCTCACATAAAGCAGTCGGGGGAGCGAGTCTGCAGGAACAACGCTGGCGGGGGGAGGACGGTGGCTCTCGTCCTGTTCCGGGTGCTCTTTCGCCAGCTCTCCCAGCCAGGCACGGGCCTTCTGGCCGCGTTGGGCCATTTTGAGCGCGTCGGCGTCGCGCCTACGCGCCTCCTTTTCGCGCTTCTCGTCCTGGGCTGCCTCCTGTTGCTTGGTCTCGTATTTGCTCCACAGGTACATGCCACCGACAGCCGCCGATCCCCAGAAGTACACGGTGTCGCCGTATTCGCCTACCTGCGGTGAGAGGAGCAAGCCGACGAACCAGAGGACTCCCCACCACATGCGCACCCCCGCCAGCGGACGCTCCATCGCCGCGCATCAGCAGCCTCCTGAAGCCTTATTCGTGCCCAACAGTCCTTTCTATCGCGCCGGGTTGCCGCAGAACGCCAGACGCGAGAAGAAGTTGGTAAGCGCGGCCAGCCGCTCCATCTCATCCACGTCATCCGTGCAGCACTATCCGCCCTCGCCGGGCTGCGGCTGCCAGGCTTAGCGCAAGTCCGCCCATGGGCCGCGCGGGCCCGGATGTGCTCGCGCGCATGACCGACGTACCCACCCCGGCACTCGACACCGTCCGCGCCCTCGCCGCCTTCGTGAAGGCCCGCACCGAGGAAGGGGCCCAACGACTCGCGGAGCGCCTGCCCACGGGGCAGCGCGGCACGGCCGAGGCCGCCGAACTGCTCCGCATCCCCGCAGTCCTGGGCCCGGGCCGCCGAACTCGCCGCGCACCGCCTGGAGCGCGAGCTGGCCGGCGGGCAGCCGGACGACGAAGCGGTCCGGCTGCTGTGGCGGACGCTGCTGAACACCGCCCAGCCCTTCCACGCCCATCCCCACCTGCCCGAGGCCGCCCGGGGCGCCCTGGCGGCGGCCGGCCCGGTGTAGCGGGGTCAGGCCGGGGCTGTGACCGGCTCGCCGCTGCGCGGGCCGGGCACCGAAGCCGTCATGGCGGCGGCGAGGTCGAGGTGGGAGTTCATGTCCAGCTCGAACCGGCCGTAGGGGTTCACGTGCGTCCAGAACAGTGCGGACAGGGCCCGCCGGTCGGCGTCGGTGAGCCGCATCTGCCACCTCTCCTCGGCGAGGATCTCCTGGAGGAGCAGGGTGTTGACGTGCACGAGCGCGGACTGGAGCAGGTGCAGGGCGAGCATCGAGACCTCCTGAGACTCCTTGTCGGAGCCGGTCAGGTCGCCGTCCTTGCCGTAGAACAGGTCGTGGTTGGCGGAGCTCCAGTTCTCCACGACCTGGAGGCCGTCGTTGATCTCCCGGCGCAGTTCGGCGTCGGCGAGGTAGTCGCAGATGAACGCCGTCCGCACCGCGCGGCCGAGTTCTTCGATCGCCCGGTAGGTGGGGTGCTTGGGGCCGCCGCGGGTGAAGCGCCGCAGAACCTGCTCGGCCTCGGCGGTGCCCAGGCGCAGGGCGGTGGTGTACTTCACGATCTGGTCGTACTGCTGGGCGATCAGGTCCCAGTCGATCGTCTTGGTCGACAGCACCGGCGCCAGGCGGGGCCAGGTCTCGTCCTCACCGGCCGCCGGCCGGCACAGCCGTGCGGAGCCGACGTTCTTCAGCCGGGGGAGCAGGTTGAAGCCGAGCATGTGGGCGAAGGCGAATCCGACGATGGAAGCACCGTGGGTGTCGGTGTACTGGCGGTCGATCTCCACGTCCGTGCAGTGCCGCAGCACGCCCTCGATCATCGCGGCGACCTCGCTCGCGGAGCAGGACTTGAGCTGGGAGTACACGCACAGCGACTTCCGCTCGACGTGCCAGTAGATCATCACGCCGGGCCCGCGGTAGCGCTGGTGCCGCTCGGTCATGAAGTTGCTGGACCAGGACCCGAACTTCTTCGAATCGCTCGCGCAGGCGGTGCCCTCGCCCCACCACGCGGCATCGCGGGCGGCGAAGGTGGCGTTGACGAGGCGGACCAGGGCGGCGCGCAGGTTGGTGCGGTTGACGAACAGGTGCCGCACCCGGCGCAGGACGGCCTCGCTCTCGCCGTGCTTGCCGGTCACCGCGACCCGCTTGATGCCCATGTTCGTGCCCAGCGCGAACAGCACGAGCAGCAGCCGGCGCCGCAGCACCGCCTTCGGGACCGCCTCCCTCGTAGCCACGGAGGCGAACTCGGACGTGAACCCGGTGGCGAACTCGGCCTCCTTGAGGATGTCGATCAGGTCGATGGTGCCCCAGCGCCGTTCGATCTCCGCCTTCAGCGCGACCAGGTTCTCCGGCTCCGCCTGCCTGCCCAGCGGCGAGACCTTGATCCACGGCTCGCCGTGCCTGCGGACGATGTCCACCCCGCCCGTGGTGCCCAGCTCCAGCGCGGTGTCGAAGCGGGTCAGGGCCTCCCGCAGCCGCTTCTGCAACGCCCCGATGAACGCCCCGGGGTCTTGCGGCTGGCGGATCGCGTCGTAGTGAACGTCGCGGTTGTCCTCGAAGTCGGGGGGCAGGTCGTCCTCCGGGTTCTGCCACCGCCCCGCCCCCGGCACCCAGATCTCCCGGCGCCGCAGCGCGTCCCGCAGCGACACCAACACGCACAGCTCGTACGGGATGCGCTCGACACGGCCGCGCTCGTCCACCACGGCCTTGCGCCACTCCTCGCGCACCACCCCGGTCAGCGGGATCTTCTCCGACTCGTCGAAGAACGCGCCCTCCTTGGCGATGGGCTGGTCCAGGTACCGCTTCAGCAGGTCGATGGCGTCCATCACCGGCCGGTAGGCGGTGTTGTTGCACTTCAGCTCCAGCGCCCCCAGCAGCGGGGAGAGCATCCGCCGCCAGTGCCCCGAGTACGACGACCGCAGCACCGTGCGCACCCGGGCCCGGTAGCGGGCCTCGTTCGCCGCCGCCTCCGCCGCCAGGGCCTTCAGCGTGGACTCCCCGGCCACCGGGAAGATCACCTTGCGGACTGTGCCGCCCGGCTCCGCGACCGCGGCCTCCGCCAGCCTGAGCAGGATGCCCTCCTTGCCGCGCACCCGCTTGAGGTCCTTGGTGAACTCGCCCTCGACCTTCTTCTCCGCCCGCGTGTTGATCCGCTGCACCAGCTGGATGAACAGCTCCACCAGCGAGTCAGTGATCTCCGTCTGCCGCACGTGGCACAGCGCGGCCAGCAGCGTGTACCGCACCGGTCCGGCTGCCGCCCGCAGGTCCGAGGGGTACTCCTTCGACGCCCGCGCCCGCCACGCCGCCACCAGCTTCTCCGACACGTCCCCGAACAGCTCCGGCGCCAGCTCCAGCCCGCGCACCCGCTGGAGCTTGTTCACCTCCGCCAGCAGACTGTCCAGACCCAGCGCGCCCGGGTCCGCCTTCAGCTCGGAGAAGAACGACACCCCGCCGCCCGCCGACTCCTCACCGCCGGCGTCCTCGGCGACCAGGTCGTCCAGCCGGGACCGGGTTGCCGCCGACAACCGGCCCACCGTGGCCGTACAGAACCGCTTCTCGAAGGTGGTCACCGGCGACCCGACCAGCCGGGCGATGCGTCCCGGCGTCGGCGGCTCCATCCGGTCCCCCCGGCAGCGCACCACCACTGCCTCCGCCAGCCGGTCCCGGTTCAGCTCCACCCCGCACAGCTCCGACGCCAGCCACTCGGCGAGCTGCGCCTGGTCCTCCTCCGTGCACTCCCTAAACCCGAACGCACCCCGGATCTCCACCCGGTGCCGCTTGATCGCCCGCCCCGACCAGTCGTACGCGGCCCACTCCTCGGCCGGCACCTTCACCTGCTGGGCCACGTACGACACCGCGGGCACCGGGATCTCCCCGACATCCTCCGGGAACCGGGCCTCCACCTCGAAGAACTTCAGCAACAACGCGAACCCCAGCCGGTTCGCCCCCGACTTGTTCCGCAGCCACTCCTGGTCCTCCTCCAGCAGCGTCCAGACCTCGATCAGGTCCTCCGGCTCCCAGTCCTGCCTCACCCCGCGCTCCCTCCGGTCGTCGTGACCGGACCAACCTCGCGGAACCGCTCCCTCAACAACCCCAGAAGATAAGAAACCCGGACAAGCACACCCCCGCTTTGCTACAGAGCGCTACTTGTCACTTCGCGGCAGCTTCGGGAGGACAGGGCCGTCGTCGCCGTGCGGCGGCGGCAGCAGGTGCCGGAGGGGGCGCGGCTGTCCGACGTCATGGAGGACGCCGTGCGCGAGACCGGGCGGCTCGCCGCGCAGAACGGCGCGGTGCTCGCGGCGGCGGCCGCCGATCCACGCCGCTGGGAGCTGGTGCACTTCTCGCTCTGGGACCACGACACCCCGAAGGCCGCAGGGGAGGTCTTCCAGGTGCTGCACGTGTCGGCCCCTGGGCGGGGCGCGCTGCCGCGAGGACGGCAGTGGTGAGCCGTGTCCGCCCCGTCCTCGGCGATGTGCACCCCGCGGAACCGGGCGTCTGCGACGCCGACGACCATCTCTTCCTCTGCAGTCCCGTGTTCCCCGGCCAGGAGCTGAGCGACGCCTGCGCCGTCCGGGCCGGGCCGACCGCGTTCCGCGCGGCGGGCGGGTCGAGCGTCGTCCGGTGGACGCCGTACGGCATGGGACGGCGGACCGCGGACCTTCCGGAACTCTCCCGGACCACCGGGTCCACGTGGTCTGCGCGGCCGGACCGCACCGGGCGGCGCACTGTTCCCCGGGTGTGCTCGACGAGCTGCGCGGCCGGCTCGCCGACGTCTTCGTTTCCGAACCGGCCGAGGGCATCGGCACGTCGGGGGTCCGATCCGGGCTCGTCAAGGTCGCGGGCGGCTTCCACTCCCTCGACGCGCACGCCCGCTGGACGATGGCCGCGGCGGCCGAGGCGCACCACGCGACGGGCGCCCCGATCGCCGTGCACCTGGAGCTGGGCACCGGCGCCCCCGGCGTACTCGACCTGCTGTGCGGCGAGCCGGGGGTCGCACCGCACCGGGTGATCCCCGGGCACCTCAACCGCTCCCCCGACCCGGTGATCCAGCGGCAGGCCGCCGACGCGGGCGCCCATCTGGCCTTCGACGGGCCGTCCCGGGCCCGTCACGCCACGGACCGGCGCAGGCCCGACGCCGTGCGGGCGCTGGCGGAGGCGGGTTCGGGCACGGGCTGCTGCTCGGCGGGGACACCGTCACCGCCGGGGCGCGGTCGGTCGACGGCGGTCCTGGGATGCCGTATCTGCTGCGCCGGGTACAGCCGCGGCTGAAGGCCGCCCCGGGGACGGAGCTGGTCCGCCTCGTCCTCACCGAGCACCCGGCCGGGCCCCCGCCGTCGACTGGCCCCGACCGCCGACGGCGGGAGACGGCGCGCGGCCCGCCTGGGCCGCGCGCCGTCTCCCGTCCCTGTCTCCCGTTCCCCCGTTGTTCCCCCGTCTCCCTCTCTCTCCGCGTCTCTCCGCGTCTCCCCTTCTCCGCGTCTCTCCGCGTCTCCCCTTCTCCGCGTCTCTCCGCGTCTCCCCCTTCTCCGCGTCTCTCCGCGTCTCTCCGCGTCTCCCCTTCTCCGTGTCTCTCCGCGTCTCCCCCTCTCCGCATCTCCCCCGAAAGGAGAACCCAGCATGCCCCTCGTCCGCATCGACGCCTTGGGGCCGACCGCGACCGGCTCGACGCGCTCGGCCGTGAAGTGCACGAGGCCCCGGTCGGGACGCTCGGCATCCCGCCCGACGACCGGTTCCAGGTCCTGACCGGCCATGACGGCACCCACGGCACCCTGCGCTACGACGACCGTCTCGGGGTGCATCGCGACGAGGGCATCGTGTTCATCGCGATCACGATGCGCTCCGGGCGCACGTCCGCGCAGAAGCAGGCGCTGCACCGGCGGATCGTCGAACCGGCCCGCACCTGCGCGGGGCCCGAGCCGCGCAGTGTGTTCGTCACCGTCACGGAGAACGCGCCGGCGGACTGGTCGCTCGGCAACGGGATGGCACAGTACCTCCCCCCTGACGGCCCGCCGCTCAGGCGAGTGCCGCCAGCGGATCGTCCAGCACCGGCTGCCACGCCAACTCGGCAGCGCCGACCAGGCTGTTGTGGTCGAGCGTGCACGCCAGGATCGGAACGCCGCCGCTGCGGCCCCACAGGCTGCGGTCGGCGACGACGGCCCGCAGCCGCTCGGGGTCGGCGTCGAGCAGGGTGCGGTGCAGTCCGCCGAGGATGATGCGGTCCGGGTTGAGGATGTTGACGAGCCCGGCGAGGCCGAGGCCCAGCCGGTCGATCAGCGTCCCGACGGCGGTACGGACGTCCGGGTCCGTCCGGTGTCCCGTACGGATGAGGTCGTTGGCCTGCTGGAGCTGGGAGACCTCGGGGCCGGCCTCGCGGCCCGCCGCCGCGAGCAGGGCCAGCGGGTCCGCCTCCACATCGAGGCAGCCGCGGCTGCCGCAGTGGCAGGGGCGCCCCTCAGGGTTGACGGTGAGGTGCCCCACCTCCAGCGCGAGCCCGGAACTGCCGGTGTGCAGCCGCCCGTCCAGTACCAGCGCGCCGCCCACCCCCCGGTGTCCGGTGGCCACGCACAGCAGATCCCGGGACCCGCGGCCGGCGCCGTGCCGGTGCTCGGCGAGTGCGGCCAGGTTGACGTCGTTGGCGGCGAAGGCGGGCCCGGTGATGCCCGCGGCGCGCACACGCCCGGCGAATATCTCGCGGACGGGCGCGCCCGCGGGCCAGTCGAGGTGGAGGGGGTTCAGGGCGAGGCCCTCGGGCTCGGCGACCGCGGACGGCACGGCGAGACCCGCGCCCACACAGCGCCGGCCGGTCTCGCGCAGCAACTCGGCGACCGCGTCGACCACCGCGCCGAGCACCTTCGCCGGGTCGGCGTCGACGGTCTCGCAGCGGGGCGCGGTCGCCACGATCCGGCCGCCGAGCCCCACGAGTGCGGCCCGGAAACCGTCCGCGTGCACCTGGGCCGCGAGTGCGACGGGCCCGTCCTCGGCGACCGCGAGCCGGTGCGAGGGCCGTCCCTGCGCACCGGCGGCGGCCCCCGGGTGCGCGTCGACGCGGATCAGGCCCAGTGCCTCCAGTTCGGCGGCCACCGCTCCGGCGGTCGCGCGGGTGACGCCCAGCTCGGCGGTGAGCACGGCGCGCGTCGGCGCGCGGCCGGTGTGCACCAGTTCCAGCGCGGGACCGAGCGCGCCGCGCCCCCGGTCCAGGCGCGTGCGTGTGTTCCCTTCCCCTGCCGCCCGGGGGCCTGCCTTGCCGTTCATGAGGGCGAGTCTCCCATGATCGGCTCCGGGGCCGGGCCGCCGACGAACAGGTCCCCGCCGTACGGCTCCGCGTCCGGGCAGGGGTGTGCCCGGGCCCGCCCATGGACCGCGCCGGGTGCGACCGGTCTGCGGGCTCGCGGAAACAGCTCGGCGTCCACGACCCCATCATCACGGATCCGGGCCGGCGGGACCGCGCCCTCCGGCCGGGGACGGGGCCGGCCTGCGGCTGGGCTAGCCTGGACGGCGATGAACGACCCTCTGACCACGCCCTGGGGCGCGTACACGCTGACCCGCTTCCCGGAGGACCCCCGTGACCGCCTGCGCGCCTGGGACGCCTCCGACGCGTATCTGCTGCGGCACCTCGCAGCCGGCGGGATCCCCCTCAGCGGCGAGGTCGTGGTCGTCGGCGACCGGTGGGGCGCGCTCACCACGGCGCTCGCGGCGCACCGTCCCACGCAGATCACCGACTCGTTCCTGGCCCGCGAGGCGACCCGCGCGAACCTCGCGCGGGCCGGCGTCGAGACGGGTGCCGTACGGCTCCTGACCACCCGGGACGATCCGCCGTCCCGGGTCGACGTCCTCCTCGTGCGGATCCCGAAGAGCCTCGCGCTGCTGGAGGACCAGTTGCACCGGCTGGCGCCCGTGGTGCACGAGGGCACGGTCGTCGTCGGCACGGGCATGGTCAAGGAGAT
Source organism: Streptomyces caeni (assembly GCF_042678285.1). Lineage (NCBI taxonomy): Bacteria > Bacillati > Actinomycetota > Actinomycetes > Kitasatosporales > Streptomycetaceae > Streptomyces > Streptomyces caeni. The sequence continues at coordinate 9,055 of NZ_JBHUDX010000083.1, read as the reverse complement.
CCACACCTCGACGCTGAGGCTCTTCGAGCGGATCCTCGGGCCCACCCGCACCTCGCTCGCCGAGCAGAAGGCACGACTCGTCTTCTGCACCCCGGACCCGGGCCTCGAACGGGGCACGAACCCCTGGCCGTACCGGTACCGGCTCCCCGACAGCATCGGACCGGTGTCCGGCCGCACCGTCACCAACCACGCGGGCGTCTTCTGCGCGGACCGCCTCGACGTCGGGACCCGGTTCTTCCTGCGGCACCTGCCGCGTGGCACGGACGGCGGACGGGTCGTCGACCTGGGCTGCGGCAACGGGATCGTCGGGCTGGCCGCCGCGCTGGCCGATCCGCAGGCCGAGGTGCTCTTCGTCGACGAGTCGTACCAGGCGGTGGCCTCCGCGGCGGCGACCCACCGGGACAACGCGCGGGGGGCGGCGGAGTTCCTCGTGGGCGACGGCCTGACGGGGGTGCCCGATGCGAGCGTCGACCTCGTGCTCAACAACCCGCCGTTCCACTCCCACCAGGCGACGACGGACGCCACGGCCCGGCGCATGTTCACGGGGGCGCGACGCGTCCTGCGCCCGGGCGGCGAGCTGTGGGTGGTCGGCAACCGCCACCTGGGCTACCACGTGAAGCTGCGCCACCTGTTCGGCAGGTGCGAACTGGTCGCGAGCGACGCGAAGTTCGTGGTCCTGAAGGCCGTGAGGACGTAGCGGCGGCGGGACGGTACCGGGACGGGCTCATGGGGACACGTGGGCTGCCAGGTGTGCGTCACGGTCCCGGAGCACGGTGATGAGGCGGGCCACGGTGCGGGCCATCGCATCCCGCCCGGCCCCGAGGTATCCGCGCGCGTCGGCCGCCTCGGGACGCGCGGCGAGGGACTCCCGGACCGCACCTGTCATCGCGACGTTCAGGGCGGTCCCGATGTTGACCTTCGCGATGCCGCCGGCGACCGCCGCCCTCAGTTCGCCGTCCGGCAGCCCGGACGAGCCGTGCAGCACGAGCGGTACGTCGAGCGCGGCGCTCAGCCGCTTGAGCAGACCGTGGTCGAGTGCGGCCGTGCGAGTCGTCATGGCATGGGTGCTGCCGACCGCGACGGCCAGGGCGTCGACCCCCGCATGCGCCACGAAGGAGGCCGCCTCCCCCGGCTCGGTCCGGGCGCCGGGGGCGTGCGGGTCGGGCGGCGGTTCGCCGTTCTTGCCGCCGACCTGCCCCAACTCGGCCTCGATCCATAGCCCTTGGGCGTGGGCCCAGTCGGCCGCGGCGCGGGTGGCGGCGAGGTTCTCCTCGTAGGGCAGCCGGGCGGCGTCGTACATCACGGAGCTGAACCCGGCGTCGGGCGCCTGCCGGAGCAGGTCGTCGCTGTGGACGTGGTCGAGGTGGAGGGCGACCGGCACGGCGGCGC
>NZ_JBHUDX010000083.1:0-7640 GCF_042678285.1 Streptomyces caeni | reverse complement strand
CGGCGGCCCGGGCGAGCGGCAGCAGCCGCCCGTGACGGAACTTGACGGTGTTCTCGCTGACTTGGAGCACGACCGGGGCGTCCGCCGCCTCTGCTCCCGCGATCACCGCCTCGATGTGCTCCAGGGTGATGATGTTGAACGCGGCGACGGCACCACGCTCCGCGACGGCAGCGGCGACCAGCTCACCGGTGGCTGCAAGGGTCATGGCTCCTCCTTCTCGCCGAGGACGGACTCGTCCGCGTTCTCCTGCTCCTCGCTGCTCACCGGGTCTCCGCGTCGGCGGTGGGGCTCAGGATCACGGAACGGGTCAGATGGCGCGGCCGGTCGGGGTCGAGGCCGCGTGCGGCGGCCACGACGGCCGCGAGCCGGTGGACGCGGACGAGTTCGGCGAGCGGGTCGAGGTGCCCGGCCACCCACAGCCCGCCGGTCTCCCGCACCTGTTCGGCCAGTCCCCCGGGCGCGTCGCCGAGCATCCAGACGGCGCTCCCGCGGGTGGTGATGCTGATGGGACCGTGCCGGTACTCCATCGCCGGATACGCCTCGGTCCACGCCTGCGCGGCCTCCCTCATCTTCAGCCCGGCCTCGTGTGCGAGGCCGACGGTCCAGCCGCGGCCGAGGAAGGTGAACTGCGAGCAGCCGGCGAGTCCTTCGGGCAGCGGGAGGTCCAGCGCGGTGCGGGCGTCGGCGACCACGGCGTCCGTGTGCAGTCCGAGGTGGGCGCGGAGCAGGGTGAGGGCGGTGGTGGCGAACCGGGTCTGGACGACGGACCGTTCGTCGGCGTATTCGAGCACGACCGGGTCGTCGGCCACGTCCGTCACGGGCGTGCGCGGGTCGGCGGTGATCGCGGCGGTACGGATCCGCCCGCCGAGCCGCCCGAGGAGTTCGAGGACCTCGGTGGTGGTGCCGGACCGGGTGAGGGCGACCACCCGGTCGTAGGCGCGTCCGTACGGGAACTCGGAGGCCGCGAAGGCGTCCGTCTCGCCGTGCCCGGCCCGCTCGCGCAGCACGGCGGCGGCCTGCGCCATGAAGTACGAGGTTCCGCATCCCACGACCGCCACGCGCTCCCCCACCGCTGGCAGCGCGTCCTTGTACGCGGCCGCTCCCGCGGCCGCGCGGGTCCAGCACTCGGGCTGGCTGGTCAGTTCGTCCTCGACGTAGGTCATACCGCGCCCTCCGCGACGTGGGTCATACCGCGCCCTGCGCGACGTGGGTCATGCCGCACTGTCCGCTGTGATTGTTCATGCAAGATACTGCCCGCTTCCAATCACCATCAAGCATTCGATCCGAGATGCGGTGCGTTAGGGTCACCCCGGAGGCCGAGGAACGGAGAGTGCGGATGTCGCGCGACGCCCGCTGGAAGGCACTGCTGGAACTGCTCGTCGAGCGCGGCCGGCTGGATGTCGAGCAGGCGGCGGCCGAGCTGGAGGTGTCGGCCGCGACGATCCGCCGCGACTTCGACCAACTGGCCGAGCAGCAGATGCTGGTGCGCACCCGGGGCGGCGCGGTGGTGCACGGCGTCTCCTACGAACTGCCGCTGCGCTACAAGACGGCCCGCCACGCCTCCGAGAAGCAGCGCATCGCCACCGCGGTCGCCGGCCTGATCGCACCCGGCGAGGCGGTGGGGCTCACCGGAGGCACGACCACCACGGAGGTGGCCCGCGCTCTGGCGGTGCGCGGCGACCTGACGTCGGGCTCCCCCGCGCTCACCGTCGTCACCAACGCGCTGAACATCGCCAACGAGCTGGCCGTGCGGCCCCAGTTCAAGATCGTGGTGACGGGCGGGGTCGCGCGCCCGCAGTCGTACGAGCTCATCGGCCCGCTCGCGGACGGCGTCCTCGGCCAGATCACCGTCGACGTGGCCGTGCTCGGCGTGGTGGCCCTGGACGTCACGCACGGCGCGGCCGCGCACGACGAGGCGGAGGCCGCGATCAACCGCCTGCTGTGCGAGCGCGCCGAGCGGGTCGTCGTCGCCGCGGACTCCAGCAAGCTGGGGCAGCGCGCCTTCGCCCGGATCTGCCCGGTGGAGTCGGTGGACACGCTGGTCACGGACGCGGCGGCGGGAGCGGAGACGGTCCGGCGGTTCGAGGAGGCGGGCGTGCGGGTGCTCCTCGTCTGACGGAGCCGCACCCGTCCGCCGCGCTCCCGGTGGCGGCCTCGCCCGCTGCGCCTAAGCTGGGAGGCGCCGTGGCACGCCGGGTGGCAGGGAGGCTGCGATGGCCGAGACGCCGGCCGACCAGTACGTGCGGGGTGCCTCCCGGTATCTGCCGATCGCCGAGCACGGCCTGATCGGGGATCTGCGGACCGTGGCCCTGGTCGGTTCGAACGGCACCATCGACTGGTACTGCTGCCCGTCGTTCGACGCCCCGAGCGTCTTCGCCTCGATCCTGGACGCGGACCGGGGCGGATGCTTCGAACTCTGCGCGACCGTGCCGGCGCGCACGAAGCAGTTCTACTTCCCCGACACCAACGTCCTGATCACGCGGTTCTTCACCGAGGACGGCGTCGGCGAAGTACAGGACTTCATGCCCGTCGGCGCGGGGTCGGTGGAGGCCGAACGCCACCGGCTGATCCGGCGGGTGCTGTGCGTGCGCGGTGCCATCCCGTTCCGGGCGCGGGTGGCCCCGCGGTTCCACTACGGCACCCGGTCGCACACCGTCCGGGTGCTCGGCGACGTCGCGGTCTTCAAGTCCGCCGACCTGTCGCTGGCCCTGACCGCCACCGTGGCCCTCGAAGGCGACGACCTGGACACCTGGGCGGACTTCAAACTCTCCGAGGGCGAGTCGGCGGTCTTCGCGCTGGACCAGGTCGGAGAGGATCTCGGGCCGCGCAGGTGCGCGCGCCTGGAGGCGGAGCAGCAGTTCTGCACCACGGTGGCGTACTGGCGGAACTGGCTGTCCGCCTCGCGCTACCGCGGCCGGTGGCGGGAGATGGTGCACCGCTCCGCCCTCACGCTGAAGCTGCTCACCTATGCGCCGACCGGTGCGATCGTCGCCGCACCGACGACCAGCCTCCCCGAGCGGCTCGGCGGCGAACGCAACTGGGACTACCGCTACGTATGGGTGCGTGACGCGGCCTTCTGCGTCTACGCCCTGCTGCGCCTGGGCTTCACCGGCGAGGCGGAGGCGTTCATGGCGTTCGTGACCCGGCACATCACCTCCGGAGACGGAGGACCGTCGGGCCCGCTGCAGATCATGTACGGGATCGACGGCCGCACCGACCTGCCCGAGCACGAACTCGACCATCTGGAGGGCCATCGGGGGGCGGCGCCGGTGCGCATCGGCAACGCGGCGGCCGAACAGCTGCAACTCGACATCTACGGCGCCCTCATCGACTCGGTCTACCTCTACGACAAGTGGGCCCAGCCGATCTCCAGCGACCAGTGGGACGACGTCTGCGCGCTGGTGGACTGGGTCTGCGCCCACTGGGACCAGCCCGACGAGGGCGTCTGGGAGACGCGCGGCGGCCGCAAGAACTTCCTGTACTCGCGGCTGATGTGCTGGGTGGCGATCGAACGTGCCATCCGGATGGCGCGCCGCCGTGGCCTGCCCGCCGATCTGGTCCGCTGGCTGGAGTGCCGTGACACGATCTACCGGCGGATCATGCAGCGGGGCTGGTCCGCCGAGCGCCAGGCGTTCGTGCAGCACGAGCAGGGTGATGTGCTCGACGCGGCGGTGCTCATGATGCCGCTGGCCAAGTTCATCGCGCCCACCGATCCCAAGTGGCTGTCCACACTGGACTCCCTCGGCCGGGAGCTGGTGTCCGACTCGCTGGTCTACCGCTACGACCCGAGGTCGAGCCCGGACGGTGTGCGGGGCGACGAGGGGACGTTCTCCATCTGTTCGTTCTGGTACGTCGAGGCACTGGTCCGCGCCGGCCGCCTCGACGAGGCACGGCTGGCCTTCGAGAAGATGCTGACGTACGCCAACCATCTGGGGCTGTACGCCGAGGAGATCAGCCCCACCGGCGAGCAACAGGGCAACTTCCCGCAGGCGTTCACCCATCTCGGGCTGATCAGCGCGGCGTTCAACCTCGACCGGGCCCTGGGCTGAGGGCCGCCCCACCGGCCTGCCCACGGCGGGACCGTACATCTCGCGCGACCGGCCGCTCCGGCCCCGCCATGGCCGTCCTTCGGAACATGCGGCCCTCGGACCGGGACACGGCCGCTGCCTCCGCGCCGTCCCCGAGCGCCCGGCAACTCCCTTGCCGTGCCCCAGGACGGCCCCTACCTTGATTTTGTGCCATTAATAAACAAAGTCCGCTCGCACAGCGCCGTGCCGGACGGCGACCTGACCCGGCTCCGCCTCGCCCTGACCGCCTTCTTCGCCCTCGACGGCTTCGTGTTCGCCGGCTGGGTCGTCCGCATCCCCGCCATCAAGGACCGGACGAACGCCTCCGCCGGCGCCCTCGGCCTCGCCCTCCTCTGTGTCTCCGCGGGCGCCGTGGTCACCATGACGCTCACCGGCCGCCTGTGCCGCCGTCACGGCAGCCATCCCGTCACCGTGTTCTGCGCCGTCCTGCTGTCCCTGAGCGTCGCCCTGCCGCCGCTCGCCCGTTCCGCTCCCGAACTCGGCGCGGCGCTGCTGGTCTTCGGCATGGCGTACGGCGGCATCAACGTCGCCTTCAACAGCGCCGCCGTCGGCCTCGTCGCCGCGCTCCGGCGGCCGATCATGCCCAGCTTCCACGCGGCGTTCAGCCTGGGCTGCATGACGGGCGCCGGGCTCGGGGGGCTGGTCGCGAACTCCGTGTCCCCCCTGCAGCACCTCCTCGGGCTCACCGTCCTCGGCCTGTCGGTGACCGCGGTCGCCGGGCGCTGCCTCCTGCGCACGGGGCCGCCGACGCGGCCGAGGCCGCCAGAGCCACCGGGGCCGCCGGCGCGGCCGGGACCGTCGGCGCCCCCTGACCGGGCACGGCCGCCCGGCGAGAACGCACCGCGCCGCCCGGCCCCCCGTACCCGGGGTCTGGTGACAGTCTTCGGGCTGATCGCGCTCTGCACGGCGTACGGCGAGGGCGCGCTGGCGGACTGGGGGGCCCTGCACCTGGAACAGGACCTCGGGGCGCATCCGGGGGTGGCTGCGGCCGGCTATTCCTGCTTCGCACTGGCCATGGCCCTGGGGCGGCTCGGCGGCACGGTCCTCCTGGAACGGCTCGGGCCGATGCGCACGGTCGTGTCGGGCGGCGCCACGGCGGCGGCCGGGACGCTGCTCGGCTCGCTCGCTCCGTCGGTGTGGGCGGCGCTGCTCGGCTTCGCGGTCACCGGTCTCGGCCTCGCCAACATCTTCCCGGTCGCCGTGGAGCGGGCCGGCGCACTCGCGGGTCCCGACGGGGTCGCCGTCGCCTCGACGCTCGGCTACGGCGGCATGCTCCTCGGCCCGCCCGCGATCGGGTTCATGACGGACCGGTACTCGCTGCCCGCCGCGCTGACGAGCGTGGCGGCGCTGGCCGCCCTCGCCTCGGCGATCGGGCACGGGGTGCGCCGCGCGGCCGCCGTCCGCCCGTGATCAGCCCTTCTCACCGGGCTCGCCCGTCGAGAACTTGCCCTCCCAGACCGCCTTCGCCCCCGAGTCGCCGATCCGGTACGCCTGGACGACCGCACCGACGCTCACCACCAGGGCCAGCACCAGCACCACGACCCGCACCGGAACGGAAGCGGCCATTCGCGCCGTGGTGGAGGCCCGGCCCCCGGTGGGGCCGCCCCCGGTGGGACTGCCGACCGCATCCTCGCCGTCGGGCCGCCGGCGGGCGGCGCGGCCCAGCCACCACACGACGACCGCGAGCACCACGAGGGCGATGACCCAGGGGGTCAGGCCCTCTCCCATCTCGGCATGAGCCTCCACCAGCGGGGTCTCCTTCACCCGCTCCTCCAGCCACTCGCCGGATTCGGTGGTCAGCACCACCAGGGCGAGTGCGACCAGGCCCAGCACCGGAAGCATCCACCCGAGCCGGCGCGCCATCGCGGGCCACACGGCGCAAAGGACGAGCGCCAGCGCCGTCAGCGGAACCAGCACGACCGCGCCGTGGACGAAGAGAGGGTGGCCGGGGAGGCCGTTGATCAGCCCGACGCTCACGGGGGTCTCCTTCGACAACTGTGCCGGGCAGCTCCGGCCGGAAAACCTACTCTCCCCGGATCCGGCACCCCGCCTGCGGCAGCCGCGCGGGGGTGCGCACGGATGGAGCAGGCCGGCAAGACCGACCGTGGCACCACCGCCCGGTGGCCGGCGGGCCCGGACGCACCGCACCGCTGATCCACGCCCCCGCCCCCCTCTCCTGCGCGGCCGCCCCATGCGGCACACTCACCCCATGGAGACTGCCGAGTTCATCGCGGCGCTGGACCGGGACGGCCGGCTGCTGGCCGACGCGGCCGAGGAGGCGGGTGGGGACGCGACGGTGCCGGCCTGCCCGGAGTGGCAGGTGCGGGACCTGCTGCGGCACACGGGCATGGTGCACCGCTGGGCGGCGGCCTTCGTCGGCGAGCGGCGCACCTCGTCACACCCCGGCGGCGGCCTGCCGGACCTGGACGGCGCGGAACTCGTGGCCTGGTTCCGGGAAGGCCACCGCCACCTCGTCGGTACCCTCTCCCACGCCGAGCCCGACGTACAGTGCTGGCACTTCCTGCCGGCGACATCGCCGCTCGCGTTCTGGGCCCGGCGGCAGGCCCATGAGACGGCCGTGCACCGGATCGACGCGGAGTCGGCGCGCGGCGGCACACCCACCGCGATCGCCCCGGACTTCGCGGCCGACGGCATCGACGAACTGCTGCACGGCTTCCACGCCCGCTCCAGGAGCCGGGTGCGCAGCGAGGAACCGCGCGTGCTGCGGGTGCGGGCCACTGACGCCGACGGCGCCGTGTGGACCGTGCGCCTGTCAGCCGAGCCGCCCGTGACCGAGGCGGGCGATGCCGCAGCCGCGGACTGCGAGGTGACCGGGCCGCTCGCCCAGCTGTATCTGTCGCTGTGGAACCGGGTGCCGTTCCCGCACGTGACAGGCGACGCCTCGGTCACCGGCCTGTGGCGCGAGAAGTCCGCGGTGGTCTGGGCCTGAGCACACGGGATGAGGCCGTCAGCCGGCCGGCATCCGCGCCGGCTCTGGCTCAGATGGACCCTGCCGAGCATGCTGCCGTTCGGTGCGGCCTGCGCGGTGGTCGCCCGCTCGCCTCGGGAAGGAGCCGGTGGGGGAGCCGGTGGGCTCCGCGATTGAGGCGGGGACCGGGGAAGGAAGGGGAGCAGAACGCCTCCCCGCGTGTGCCCGGCGGATCGGTTGCCGCGCCGGGCACGCCTGTTTGACTCGGTGCATGGACAACCACGGGGGACGTCCGCTCCCGTCCCGCAGGCGGCGCACTCGGGCCGAGCGGGCCGCCCTCACCGTCGAGATCGGATACGCGCTGTGCAGCGCGGTGTTCGCGGCGGTCCTGGCGTTCGGGGCCGTGGCGGGGCCCGCCTTCGCCTTCGGCCTGCCGGACGGAGCACGGCATACGCTGATCGCCTCGGCAACCACCGCGGCCAGTGTGCTCTTCGCCGCCCGCTTCATCAGCCCGGGCTCGGGCGGCTGGGGAGACCGCGCGGCCGGCGGCGCGCTAGGGGGTGTTTCGAAAGTCCTGTGCGGTGCCCGCGGTGTCCGGTGCGTGCTCTCGGCGTGCCGGACGA
>NZ_JBHUDX010000082.1:0-8297 GCF_042678285.1 Streptomyces caeni | reverse complement strand
GTGCCACACGTTCCAGCGACAACAAACGCGGCACTACGTCACATACCGCCCTCTCAAAGCGCGTGGCGGCCAAGTCCGGCTCGAACTTCGATTACTTCGCCAACGCTGACGGAACGTATACCCGGAAGTTCTTCCAGGGCCGCGTCAACTACAAGACCAGCAGTGGTGGTTGGCAGTCGATCGATACGGAGCTGACGAAGGGCGGTGACGGCCGCTACCACGAGAAGGACAACTCGCTGGGGGTGGCGTTCGCCGCGTCCTCGGGGGCGGCATCCTTGTCGACGTCCTCGACGTCCAAGTCCGGCTCGGGAGCGCGGCCCGCATCGGCACACGCGGGTGCCGAGGGGGCGCACGCCGATTCGGCTGCGCTGGTTTCGCCGGCGTCGCTGCCGTGGCGGATGTCTCCCGCGGTGTATGAGTCGGCTGGGTCGTCGTCTGTGGTGCCGACGGACTCGGTGACGACGGGCAACTCGTCGACCGGTCCGTTGGCGACGTTGACGCTGTCGTCTTCCGAGTCGGTGTCCTGGTCTCTTCAGGGCGCGAGCGACGTGCCGGTGTCGGTGTCCGGCTCGACGGCGGAGTACGACGGCATCCTGACCGACACCAAGCTCGTTCTGCAGCCGACTGCCGACGGAATCAAGGAGTCGCTGGTTCTCACCTCGGCTTCTGCTCCGACGACATGGGTGTTCCCGATGTCGCTCAAGGGGCTGTCTTTGAGCACGGCTTCGGACGGCACGGTGGAGTTGGTGGATTCCTCCGGCGCGGTGCGGGCGACGCTGCCGCAGGCGTTCGCCTACGACTCCTTTGTGGATCCCGTGTCCGGGGAGCGCCACGAGAACTGGGCGATGACGTACTCGGTCACCTCGGTGGACGGCAGCCCGGCCGTGAAGATGACCCTGGACCCGAACTGGCTGGCAGGCTCGTCGATCAGGTTCCCGGTCACCGTGGACCCGACGATGACCGCCTCCACCGCGGGACAGAAGCTGACCACGTACGTGGAATACCCCTACAACCAGGACTTCTCCTCGTCGAACGTGCTGAAGATCGGCACCTATGACGGCGGCGGCCACATCGCCGAGTCGTATCTGAAGTTCCCCGGCATACCCAGGAACGACGGGTATCACATCACCGCGGCCTCGGTGTCCGTCTTCGACATCTGGTCCTACACCTGCGGTTCGTCGTCGTCGTATTCGGTGTATCCGGTCACCACCTCGTGGTACGTCACCGGCAGCAAGTCGTGGCCGGGGCCGAGCACGGCCTCGTCGATCGGGACGTGGTCGGGCACGCCGTCGTCGACGGTCTGCTCGAACTCGTCGCTGGACCCCTCGACGGGCCAGTGGCAGACCACCAACCTGTCCACGTCGTACTGGCAGGACATCGCGCTGGGCACGACCACGGACAACGGGGTCGCGCTGTTCTCCTCCGGCACGAACAACACCGGGTGGAAGCAGTTCGACTCCTCCCACGTGACCAGCCACGCGCCCTACCTGACGCTGACCTATGCGCCGAACGTCGCCCCGGACATCGAGCACACCTGGCCGAAGCCGAACTACGCCGCGCCATCGCTGACCCCGCAACTGCAGGTCCAGGCGGTGGACCCGGACACGTGGCCGAACTCCTTCCTGACCTACGACTTCGCGGTCTACGACTCCTCGGGCAGTCAGATCACCTCCTCCGGGTACCACTCGTCGGTGCGCTGGACGGTGCCGTCGGGGAAGCTGGCGTGGGGCAAGTCGTACTACTGGACGGTGTCGGCCTATGACGGCTGGTCGACGAAGACGAGCGCCACGAGCTATTTCACACCGACCGTGGCGCAGCCTCTGGTCGCCTCCCGGCTGGCGCAGAACTCCGGGCACGGTTTCGACGAGGTCGCGGGCAACTACACCACCAGCGTCACGGATGCCCAGGTGGCGGGTGTGGGGCCGGCGCTGGATGTGGAGCGGTCCTACAACTCGCAGGACATGCGCACCTCGGGGGCGTTCGGCGCGGGGTGGTCGGCGCAGGCCGATGCGAAGGCCGTCATGGACGACGACGGCTCCAAGAACGTCGTCATCACCGACGGCAGTGGCCGGCAGTCGCGCTACGGCTACTCCTCATCCGGGTATGTGCCGCCGCAGGGGACGTACGCGACGCTGACCGACCTGTCCGGCGGCGGCTACTCGCTGCTGGACACCTCCGGCACGACGTACACGTTCGGCGCCTCAGGCGGGACGAACACCTGGCTGCTGTCGAAGATCACCACGCATGCGGGTCTGTCCGAGACGTTCACCTACAACGCCTCCCACCAGCTGACGCAGGCACAGAACACGAGCGGGCGTTCGCTGTACTTCACCTGGTCGACCCCGTCCGGGGCCGCGCATCCGCACGTGGCGACGGTCACCACCGATGACGCGACGGCAGGGGACGCCTCGACGGCGATCCTGTGGACGTACGGGTACAGCGGGGATCAGCTGACCAGCGTGTGCCCGCCGTCGGAGTCGGCCCCGGCGACCGCCTCGACCTCGTGCTACGCCTACACCTACACCGCGGGCTCGGACTACCCGGCCGCGGCCCTGGACGCCGGCCCCCACTCATACTGGAGGCTTGATGAGCCGTCGGGCAGTTCGATGGCGGCCTCGTCGGTGCTGGCCAACGAGCAGAACGACGTCGGCACGTACAAGAACGTGACGCTGGGGTCGGATCCGAGTCCGCTGGCCGGATCGAGTGCCACCGCGGCTCACTTCAACGGCTCCAGCAGTCATGTGTCGGTGCCGTCCGACGTGCTGCACCAGAGCACCAGCCGTGCGGTGAGCCTATGGTTCAAGACGTCCTCACCGGGCGTGCTGATCGGTGACCAGTCGAAGGTGATCGACGGTACCTCCGGCGCGTCCGGCACCTGGAATCCGGTGCTGTATGTGGGCTCGGACGGCAAGCTGCACGGTCACTGGTGGAGCGTGACGGGCTCCGGCTCGGACCCCTTCGGCTCGACCGGCACGGTGAACGACAACGCCTGGCACCACGCGGTGCTGTCCTCGGACGGGGCCACCCAGACGCTGTATGTGGACGGCTCCCAGCAGGCGACGTTCTCGGGTACGCCGTCCGATCAGTTCAACACCTACACCTACATCGGTGCGGGCTACGCGCAGTACTGGATCGACTCGCCCGGGGATGTCAGCTACTTCAGCGGGTCGATCTCCGACGTCGCGTTCTACACCCACCCGCTGACCGCAAGCCAGGTCGCGGACCTGCACGCGTTCGGCACGACGAGCGCGGCCTACCTGACCGGGGCGGCCAAGCCCTCGGGCCGCGTCCAGGCGAGCGTCTTCTACGACAGAGCGGCCAGCCGCGTCACCGCGGTGACCGACGAGCACGGCGGCAGCTGGCAGGTGGGCGCCCCGAGTGTGGCCGGTTCCAGCGCGGTCTACCGGGCCTCGGTCCTGGGCGCCGGCCCGGCCGGATACTGGCGGCTGGGCGACCTGTCCGCGGCGACGTATGCGGCGGACGAGGTCAACGGCGGCGACGGCACCTACAACAACGTCACCCTCGGCGTCAGCGGGCCGCTGAGCTCCAAGGACAGCACAGCCGGCACGGCGGCATCCTTCGACGGCTCCACCAGCTATGTGTCCGCCCCCGCCGATCTGCTGCACCAGAGCACGAGCCGTGCGGTGAGCCTGTGGTTCAAGACCTCCGCACCGGGCGTGCTGATCGGCGACCAGTCGGTGGCAATCGACGGAACCACCACCGCCTCCGGCACCTGGGACCCGGTGCTGTACGTGGGCTCGGACGGCAAGCTGCACGGTCACTGGTGGAGCGTCAGCGGCTCCGGCGGCGCCGCTTTCGGCTCGACCGGCACGGTGACCGACAACGCCTGGCACCACGCGGTGCTCACCTCAAACGGCACCACCCAGACCCTGTACCTGGACGGCACCCAGCAGGGCACGTTCTCCGGCACCCCCAACGACCAGTCCAACACCATCACCTACATCGGCGCCGGATACGCGAAGTCCTGGATCGACTCGCCGGCGGAGGTCAGCTACTTCCCGGGCTCGATCGCCGAGGTCGCGTTCTACCAGCACTCGCTCACCGCGGCACAGGCCACAGACCAGTGGAACGCCTACCAGCAGTCCTCGGGGACGGTGGCGACCGAGACGGTGACGGTCACCGACCCCGGCAACAAGAGCATCTCCAGCAGCTACGACCTGTCCCACGGGGCCAGGATCATCTCCGCCACCGACGCGAGAGGCGCGCAGACGTCCTACGGCTACGACACCTCCGGCTACCTCCACACGCTCACCGACCCGGACGGCGACGTCACCACCACCGGCCACGACGCCCGCGGCAACACCGTGTCGAAAACCACCTGCCAGTCGCAGGCATCGAACCTCTGCTCGACCTCCTACTACACGTACTACCTCAACTCGTCCTCGGCGACCGACCCGCGCAACGACAAGCCGCTGACCTCCTCCGACGGCCGCTCGGCGAGCTCCTCGGACACCACCTACCGCACGTCGTACACCTACGACACCGACGGCAACCTGCTGACCAGCACCACCCCCGCGGTCACCGGCCACAGCTCCGGCCTGACCACCACCAACACCTACACCACCAGCAGCACGGCCGGTTACGACTCCGGTACCACCGTCCCGGCCGGCCTGAAGGCCTCCGCCAAGACGCCCGGCGGGGCCACCACGTCATACACCTACTACGCCGACGGCGACCTGGCACAGGAGGTCACGCCGCTCGGCCTGACCATCCGCTACACCTACGACGGCCTGGGCCGCGTGCTGACCCGGACCGAGATCTCCGACACCTACCCCAGCGGCCTGACCACCAGCTACACCTACGACCCGCTGGGACGCGTCCTGACCCGGCTCGCCCCCGCCACCACCGACGCCGTCAGCGGCAGCGTCCACACCGCGCGCACCACCCTCACATACGACACCGACGGCAACGTGCTGACCAGCACGGTCTCCGACACGACCGGCTCGGACACGGCCCGCACCACCACGACCGCCTACAACAACCACGGCGAGGTCGCCTCCGTCACCGACCCCGAGCAGCACACCACCACATACACCTACGACACCTACGGTCACCGGACGGGCGAGAGCGACCCCGGCGGCCAGACGTACGCCTACACCTACGACGCCGACGGCAACCGGCTGACCACCACCCTCACCAACTACACCGGCTCCTCGGCCACCGCCCAGAACCCCACGGCCACGCTGCTGGAGACCCGCACCTACGACCCGGCCGGACGGCTGGCCACCCTCACCGATCCGATCGGCGTCACCACGACCTACGCCTACTACGACAACGGCCTGACCCAGCAGGTCACCCACACCGGCGCCTCGGGCACCTCGTCCATCAGCGAGCAGGACACCTACGACGCGGCCGGGAACCTGATCGCCACGACCACCGAAAACGGCACCCTCACCACCGACTACACCGTTGACGCGGCCGGGCGCACCACCGCGGCCACCGTCGACCCGGGCGGCACCGGCCAGACCACCGCGTACACCTTCGACGCCGACTCGCACATCCTGACCGTGAACCGGACCGACACGGCCGGTGACCCGGCGCAGCAGTGGACCTACACCTACGACGCGGCCGGGAACAAGCTGTCCGCCGCCCAGTACGTCGACAGCACCACCACGCTCACCACCCACTGGACGTACGACCAGCGGGGCCTGGCGGTCACCGTGACCGACCCGGAGAGCGGCGTCCACCACTACACCAACGACGAGGCCGGCCGGCTCACCACGACCACCGACCCGGCGATCACCACCACCGACCCGGCAACCGGCACCACCGCCACCGTCTACCCGACCACCCTGGCCGGCTACGACACCTTCGGGGAGCGCACCGAGTCCGAGGACCCGGACGGCAACATCATCGCCACCGCCTACGACCGCGACGGCCGCAGGACCGGCACCACCCTGCCGACCCTGGCCACCACCGCCTGGACCTACGACGCCGACGGCAACGTCCTCACCGAGACCGACGCCAAGGGCAACCAGACCGACTACGCCTACGACCAGCTCGGCGACCAGGTGAAGCGGACCGACCCGGCCATCGACATCTCCGGCACCCCCACCCGCGGCACCTTCACCTACTCCTACGACCTGGCCGGCAACCAGCTCACCCAGACCTCCCCCTACGGGTCCGTCACCCACCGCACCTACGACGACCTGGGCCGCGCCACCAGCACCTGGGGCTACGTCTACACCTCCACGAGCACCCAGACGAAGGAGGAGACCGACACCGCCTACAACACCGCGGGCCTGCCCGCGACGACGACCTCCGCCACCGGCGTCAGCGCCTCCTACACCTACGACGCCCTCGGTAACACCCTCACCCGGGCCGACACCACCGGCGACACCACCCACTACACCTACGACCTGCGCGGCAACGTGGTGAAGACCGTCCTGCCGGACCAGAGCATCCAGACGGCGACCTATGACGCGGCCGGCCGCAAGACCGCCACCGCCCAGAAGGCTCCGGACGGCACCGTGCTCGCCTCCACCTCCGCCACCTACAGCCCCGGCGGCCACCTGCTCAGCACGACCGACGCCCTGGGCCACACCACCGGCTACACCTACGACGCGGCCGGCGACCTCACCGGCCAGAGCGAGCCGGTCAGCGGCACCACCTCCATCACCACCGCGTTCGGCTACGACGCCGCGGGCCACCAGACGGCCTACACCGACGGCAACGGCAACACCACCTACTACACCTACAACTCCCTCGGCCTGCCCGCCTCGAAGGAAGTACCGGCAGTCACCGGCTACACCACCGCCGCCGACCGCACCACCACCTACACCTACGACGCCCTCGGCGAGCTGACCGGCCAGAGCGACCCCGGCGGCATCACCCTCACCAACGCCTACGACGCCCTCGGCGACCTGACCTCGCAGAGCGCCACCGGCGCCGACGCCCCCACCGCGACCCGTACCTTCGACTACTCCCTCGACCGGCACCTGGTCGCCTCGGCTGTCGACGGCATGTCGGAGACCTACGGTTCCAACGCGCTGGGGGACGTGCTGACCGTCTCCGGCCAGGCCGGCAACTCCTCGTTCACCTACAACGCGGACGAGTCCCCGCTGACCCGCATCGACGCCTCCGGCACCAGCACCTACACCTACGACAGCGACGGGCGTCCGGCGACGGACACCGACGCGGCCACCGGCACCACGCTGACCTACGGCTACAACAGCCTCTCCCAGCTCACCACCGTCACCTACGGCAGCTCGGGCGACGTGCGCAGCTACGGCTACGACGGCCTGCACCGCGAGACGTCCGACACGCTGGCCACCGCCTCGGGTACCACGGTCGCCAAGGCCGTCTACGGGTGGGACGAGGCCGGCGACCTGACGTCGAAGACCACGACCGGAGTCCAGGGCGCCTCCACCAACACCTACGGCTACGACCACGCGGGTCGGCTGACGTCCTGGACCAAGGACGGCACCACGACCGCGTACACCTACGACGGCGCCGGCAACCGCCTGACCGCGGGTTCGACCACGTACACGTACAACGCCCGCGACCAGCTGACCTCGGACGGCACGCACACCTACACCTACACCGCCCGCGGCACCCTGGCCTCGAAGGACTCCACCGCCTACACCTTCGACGCCTACGGCCAGCAGATCACCGCCGGTTCCACGTCCTACACCTACGACGCGCTGGGCCGGGCGATCACCGCGGGCTCGACCACACTGACCTACTCCGGCACCGGCAACATGGTGGCCTCCGACGGCGCGACCACCTACAGCCGGGACGCCTCCGGTGCTCTGGCCGGCGAGTCCGGCCCCACCGGGGCGACACTGGCCTGGACGGATCTGCACGGCGACCTGGTCGGCCAGTTCACCGCCACCGGCACGACGCTGACCGGCTCGGCCAGCTACGACCCGTGGGGCACGGTCACCGCCTCCACGCTCGCCGGAACCGTTGGCTATCAGGGTGAGTTCACCGACCCGGCCACCGGCAACGTGAACATGCACGCCCGCTGGTACACCCCGGACACGGGGGGCTTCAACTCCGCCGACACCGTCGATGTCCCGGCCGTCGGCCGGAGCGCCGACGCCAACCCCTACGCCTACGTCGCCGACGCCCCGCTGACCGGGACGGACCCGAGCGGGCACTGCATCGAGGACCTGTGCATCGGCGAGTTCTTCGTTGCGGGGCTCATGGCCGACGCGCTCTACAACACCTGTGTGGAGTACTGCTCCGGTCTGGGCAACAGCCTGTCGAACGCGTGGAACTCGGTGTCCTCCTGGAGCTCAAGTTCCAGTTCCACGAGCCACAGCCACGCGTCC
>NZ_JBHUDX010000081.1:24325-45072 GCF_042678285.1 Streptomyces caeni | reverse complement strand
AGTCCCGCTCGGCGCCGGGCCCGACGGGCTCCTGCGCGGCCTGAGGCGCCCCGGCAGCATCTGCTGCCCGCGTGTGCCCGTACGCCCCTCCGGACGGCTCTCCAGGGGCCTGGGCGGGCGCTTGCCCGGCCTGCTCGGTGGGGGCCTCCCCGGCCCGCTCCGGCCACGGCTGCCCGACCGTTCCCGTCACCCAGGGCGCGGGCGCGCCGCCGGGCAGGGTCGGGGGCGGGGTGCCGCCCCACTGCTCCACGAGCGACGACGTGCTGAACTCGCCGGATTCGTCCGGCAGGTCACCGCCCGCCACCGGAATGGACCACTCCCCGGTGACGTCCTGCCCGGCAGCGGTGGCCTGCTGCGCGCCCGCCGCCTCCGGGAAGGCCCACTGCCCGGTCGACCCCGGGTTGTACGTGAACCGGTCGCCGCCCTCCTCCCCCTGGGCCGCGCTCGGCTCGGGCCACCGGGCGCCCTCGGCGGGCGTGCCCCAGGTGCCGCCGGCGGCCGGGTCGGCGCCCGCGTCGCCCGGCGTGAACGTCGGGGGCACATAGCCGTGACCCGGTGCGGCCAGCGGGCTGTCGGAGGCGAGGAGGGCGTCGACACCCCCTTCGGGGAGCTGGACGAAGGCCGTGGCGCCGTCGTCGTAGTCCCCCTGTGGCAGCCGCTCCCAGGAGCCGCGGCCGTCCTGCTCCTCGTGCCGGTCGTCGGTCACGACAGCGCCCTCCCCAGTGCTCGTCGGGCCAGCGCGGCGACGGTGCGCCGCAGGTGCAGTACGGCGGGCGGAAGCTGCTGCGCGGTGCCGTCCTCCGCCGGGTCCGGGTCCGGGATGCAGGCCGCGGCGACGTACTCCCCGAAGGCGGTGAGGGCGTCGGGGACGATCGCGCGGTTGTTGTCCCAGTCGATGAGCTGGGCGACCCACTGCTCGGCGTCCAGGGGGCGCAGCGGCATCGGGGCTATGGCGCCGACGGCGCAGCGCACGCCGCGCCGGGCCGGGTCGAGGACGAGGGCCACGGACGCCATGGCGCGGCCGGGTCCGGTGCGTCCGGTCGCCTTCAGGAAGACCTGGGGGGCGTGCAGCAGCGGCACGCGCACGTAGCCGATGAGTTCGCCGGCGCGCAGCATCTCCACGCCGGCGAGCAGGTGCGAGACCGGGATCTCGCGGCGGGCTCCGTCGGGGCCCGCGATGATCAGCGTGGCCTCCAGGGCGGCCAGCACCGGCAGAGCGTCCCCGGTGGGGGCCGCCGAGGCGATGTTGCCGCCCAGGGTGCCCGCGTTGCGGATGTGCGGCGGTCCGGCCGCGCGCGACGCCGCCGCGAGGGCGGGGATGAGGGCCGCGAAGTCGGGGCGCCCCATGCGTGCGTGGGTGAGCCCGGCGCCGAGCAGCGCGTGCCCGTCCTGGTACTGCCAGCCGCGGATCTCGCTGATGCGGCCGAGCCCGACCAGCGCGGCGGGCCGCAGCTGCCCGGAGTTGACCGCGGCCATCAGGTCGGTGCCGCCCGCCACGGGGACGGCGGCCGGCATGGCGGCGAGGACCGCCACTGCCTCGTCCAGCGAGGCGGGCAGCGTCACGGCCTGCGCCGCCTGCGGTGCGTGCGTGGTCAATCCGGCTGCCCCTTCCCACTGCCCCACCTGATCCCACCTGTGTTGCCGTACGGTACGTGCCGACAGGGCGGACGTGGCAACTCTGGCACATCTTCCCCCGCCGCCGACGCGGGGGTCCGCTAGGAGGCATTCGCCCCGCACCGGCGAGATGGTCCGTTTTGCCACGACATCGCCGCCAGAGGCACATTGCCGCTCTTCGGTGAGCCCTGTGCGGCTTTCTTCCGTGCGGGGTCACGTTGGCAGGCAGTCGGGCCCCTCGCCCTGCCCTCGGGAAGCGCCTCACACGTTCGGGGGCGCACCCTCGATAGGGCGTCCGAGCACGCCGGGCCGCCGCTGCCACGGCCGCGGTCCCGCGGGCGGCCGGTAGGCGACCCCCAGGGCGTCGAGCCGCCGGTAGTGGGCCGCCATCCGCCGCTCGAAGTCCGCGAAGTCGCGGTCCGCGGGGGCGGGCAGGGCACTCCAGGCGACCTCGGCGAACGCCGCGAGCCGGGGGAAGGTCTGGTAGTCCACGCGCGCCTGATCCTCCATCACCTCGGTCCAGACGTTGGCCTGGGCGCCGAGCACGTGCCGCGCCTGTTCCCCGGTGAGCTGCGGCGGCACCGGCTCGAAACGGTAGACGTCCTCCAGGGTGCGCACATACCCGATGGGCACCGGTTCGTCCTCGCCGCCGGCCTGACGATGGTCCAGGTACACCTGCTGCTCAGGGCACATCACGACGTCGTGCCCGGCGCGGGCGGCCGTGATGCCGCCCGCGTACCCGCGCCACGAGGACACGGCGGCGCCCTCCGCCAGGCCGCCCTGGAGGATCTCGTCCCACCCGATGAGCCGGCGGCCGCGCTCGGCGAGCCAGACGGCGAAGTGCCGGACGAACCACGCCTGGAGTTCGTCCTCGTCGGCCAACCCCAGGTCCCTGATGCGCGCTTGGGCGGCCGGGGACCGCCGCCACTGGTCCTTGGGGCATTCGTCGCCGCCGATGTGGACGAAGCCGGAGGGGAACAGTTCCAGGACCTCCTCGAAGACCCCTTCGTAGAACCGGACGGTGGTGCCGGTGGGGGCGAGTACGTTGGCGCTGACGCCCCAGTCGTCCCAGACCGTGAGGGAGGCGGTGTCGATGACGTCGGTGTTGCCGAGTTCCGGATACGCGGCGATGGCCGCCTGGCTGTGTCCCGGCACGTCGATCTCGGGGACGACGGTGATATGCCGTTCGGCCGCGTACGCGACGATCTCGCGGATGTCGTCCTGCGTGTAGAAACCACCGTGCGGCTTCTCCTCCCACAGCGGCGAGGCGCGATGGCCGGATTTCGTGCGCGCCCGCCAGGATCCGACCTCGGTGAGCCTCGGATACCGCTTGATCTCGATGCGCCAGCCCTGGTCGTCGGTGAGGTGGAAGTGGAACACGTTGAGTTTGTGGGCGGCCATCAGATCCAGATAGCGCAGGACGCCCTTCGTGGGCATGAAGTGCCGGGCGACATCCAGCATGAGACCGCGCCAGCGGAAACGGGGGGCGTCGTCGATCGTCACGGCGGGCACCGGCCACTTTCGCCTCCCCGTGACCGGGGCACGGCGGAATGCCTCCGGGCCGAGCAGTTGACGGAACGTCTGGGCACCCCAGAACACACCGGTCTCGCTCGCTCCGTCGATGACGAGGGCATATCCGTCGGCCGTGAGGCGGTATGCCTCGGGGCTGCCGAGTTCCCCGGCGAGAGCGGGGACGATCCGCAGCAGAACACGGTTCGGGGTGTCGCCGGTGTGCGGCGGCAGGGAAAGCCCGGTCGCCGCGCCCACGGTGGCCCTCAGCCAGCGCGCGACCCGCTCGGTGCCCGGGGCCGCGTCGATCCCGGTTTCCTCGTCGATGACGTATCCCGCGCCGGTGCCGGCCGACGGCGAGATGCTCCGGGGAACGGGGAGGGGAGCGGGGATCGGCACCACCCCGTGTCCGGGGTACCGGGAGTGCGGGACATCGCGCATGTCGTCAGCCCTTCACCGCTCCGCCCGGTCCTGGGACCAGCCGGCGCTGCAGGAGTACGAAGAAGACCGGTACCGGAATCGTCATCACCGTCCGGCCGGTGGAAGACGAGGAGCGCCATCGGCGGCGCCGACCGGGAGATGTCGCTGATGATGAACGACTTCGCGAACAGGAAACCGTTCCCAGGGGCTCGGGAACGGCCTGCACGAAACCCCTCAGCATCCAGATCGCGAGGCGCAGCGAGAAGGCGATGTGCGACAGATCAGCGAGCCCAGGGTGTTGTGCCGGCCCAGGTCCCGCATAAGGAAGAAGAGGGGGACGGTCAGGGCCTCCACGGGCACTGTCCGGGCGATCGGAAACATGATCTGCAGGGTGGTCCGGAAACGTAAGCGGAATCGTGTCACGGCCGTCGCCGCGAGAAACGCGTTCAGCGTGGAGGCGACGACCGGGGAGCCCGCCACGAAAGCGCTGTGAAGGAAGTGACGGCCGAATTCCTGCTGCCCGAAGACGCGCCGGAAGGAATCCGCCGACGGGGACAGCGTCCACGGTCGCGGTTCGGTCGACTGGACGCGAACGCCTTCCGGCAGGCGTGCAGATCACCGACTGGATGGTGACCACGGTCAGGATCGGCCGGGGCATCGGGGCCGGCACCGAGCGCAGATCCGCCGCTGCGGGGCGCCGTCGAGCGCGCCGCCTCCAGGACCTCGGCCGGCACGGCTCGGATGCCCGCGCACACCGGTTCCTCCGGGGCTCGCCCGGACGCCCGGCGCGGCCGGCATCAGGGCGAGTCCCGGCAGGGCGCGGACGCGGGTGAGCAGGGGCGGCCGGGGGAACGGCGGTGCGGACTGGGAGCCTCATCGAGCATCCTCCGAGGACCGGCGCATTGCATCATGCGCAATGGCCGTTCTGCCCTGCACAACGCATCGGAGGCTACGGGCTGCATGAACATGCCCACAAGAGGTCTCGACCACTCCGCGACCGCCCGGCGCGCTCCGTGCGGCGGCGCGGGACCGGAAGAAGGCACAAAGGCCCCCGGGACGCACCAGAGGGCGTCCCGGGGGCCCGGCAGTCACCGAAGGGCGGGCCGGCGGGCTACTTGTCCCCGCCCTTGTCGTCCTCGCCGCCGCCCATGGAGTCGTAGATCTCCTTGCACATGGGGCAGACGGGGTACTTCTTCGGGTCTCGGCCCGGCACCCACACCTTGCCGCACAGCGCCACGACGGGCGTGCCGTCCAGGGCGCTCGCCATGATCTTGTCCTTCTGGACGTAGTGGGCGAAGCGCTCGTGGTCGCCGTCGCCGTGCGACACCTGTGGCGTCGGCTCTACGAGGGTTCCCGTACCGGTACCGCGCTCGGGCTCAAGAGTGCTCATACCGCCAAGCGTACTGAAGCGCACAGGCATCAGTTGAGAGAAGGGTCGTCCGGATAGGTGGCCACCATCGCGAGCTCGCTGCGCTGACGGCGCAGGACCTCCCGCCAGAGTCTCTCCGGCGCCGGGGAGGACACATCGCCGGGCTCCGACTCGACGACGTACCACGCCCCCTCCACCAGCTCGTCCTCAAGCTGGCCGGGCCCCCAGCCCGCGTATCCCGCGAAGATGCGCAGGGACCCCAGCGCCTTGGCGAGCAGTTCGGGCGGCGCCTCCAGGTCGACCAGGCCGATCGCGCCGTGCACCCGGCGCCAGCCGAGCGGGGCGCTCTCCCCGGAGGCACCGCCGGGGATCACCGCGACACCGAGTGCCGAGTCCAGGGACACCGGCCCGCCCTGGAAGACGACACCGGGCTCGCCCGCGAGGTCCGCCCAGCCCTCCAGGATGTCGCCCACATCGACGGGGGTGGGGCGATTGAGGACCACACCGAGCGAGCCCTCCTCGTCGTGGTCGAGGAGCAGCACCACCGCGCGGTCGAAGTTCGGGTCCGCCAGGGCGGGCGTGGCCACGAGCAGCCGCCCTGTGAGCGAGGACACCTCGGTCATGCCAGACATGATCCCGCATCTTCCCTCCGCATGGGGAGGCAATCCGGGTACATGGGTGAATGCGGCCACGCCCCGAGCGGTAACCCCATGCGTCCGGTTACGCACGGTTCGTGTTGTGGCAAACCTATGACGTTGCTGGGAGGTACGCGGGCTTACTGAAGGGGGGTCGACGGCCATTACGCTTACGTCTCCGGCCCCTGCCCACTCCACGGAACGAGATACATGACCGTCAACGACGATGTCCTCCTTGTCCACGGCGGAACCCCGCTGGAGGGCGAGATCCGTGTCCGCGGTGCGAAGAACCTCGTGCCGAAGGCCATGGTCGCCGCTCTGCTGGGCAGTGCCCCGAGCAGGCTGCGCAACGTCCCCGACATCCGCGATGTGCGCGTCGTGCGCGGGCTGCTGCAACTGCACGGCGTGACGGTCCGTCCGGGTGAGGAGCCCGGCGAACTGGTGCTCGACCCGACGCACGTGGAGAGCGCGAACGTCGCCGACATCGATGCCCACGCCGGCTCCTCACGCATCCCGATCCTGTTCTGCGGCCCGCTGTTGCACCGGCTGGGGCACGCGTTCATCCCGGGCCTCGGCGGCTGCGACATCGGCGGCCGGCCGATCGACTTTCACTTCGACGTACTGCGGCACTTCGGCGCGGTCATCGAGAAGCGCGCGGACGGCCAGTACCTGGAGGCGCCCAAAGGACTGCGCGGCACGAAGATCCGGCTGCCGTACCCGTCGGTCGGCGCGACGGAGCAGGTGCTGCTGACGGCCGTGCTCGCCGAGGGCGTGACCGAACTGGCCAACGCGGCCGTGGAGCCGGAGATCGAGGACCTCATCTGCGTGCTGCAGAAGATGGGCGCGATCATCGCGATGGACACCGATCGCACGATCCGCATCACCGGTGTGGACAAGCTCGGCGGCTACACCCACCGCGCGCTCCCGGACCGCTTGGAGGCCGCGTCGTGGGCCTCGGCGGCGCTGGCCACCGAGGGCAACATCTATGTCCGGGGCGCACAGCAGCGCTCGATGATGACGTTCCTGAACACCTACCGGAAGGTGGGCGGCGCCTTCGAGATCGACGACGAGGGCATCCGTTTCTGGCACCCCGGTGGGCAGTTGAAGTCCATCGCGCTGGAGACGGACGTGCACCCGGGCTTCCAGACGGACTGGCAGCAGCCGCTGGTGGTGGCCCTGACGCAGGCCACGGGCCTGTCCATCATCCACGAGACGGTGTACGAGTCCCGCCTCGGATTCACCTCCGCGCTCAACCAGATGGGCGCCCACATCCAGCTGTACCGCGAGTGCCTCGGCGGCTCCGACTGCCGCTTCGGCCAGCGCAACTTCCTGCATTCCGCGGTGGTTTCGGGCCCGACGCGACTGCAGGGCGCCGACCTGGTCATCCCCGACCTCCGCGGCGGCTTCTCGTACCTGATCGCGGCCCTGGCGGCCCAGGGCACCTCCCGGGTCCACGGCATCGACCTGATCAACCGCGGCTACGAGAACTTCATGGAGAAGCTCATGGAGCTCGGCGCCAAGGTCGAACTCCCGGGCAAGGCCCTCGGCTGACCCTCCTCGGGCCCCGGCGGGCCGGTGCCGGGGGACGGACGTACGCGAGGGGCGGTCACCCCGGCAGGGTGACCGCCCCTTTGGCCTTACCGGGCCGGTGCTCCGCGCCGAGTGGCGGCACCGGGCCCCCTCGTGCCGTCCCGTCGCGGGCACGGCCTCGTACGTCGTCCCGTGGCGTACGACGGCAAGATCACTTACCCTTGGCGGCTTCCTTGAGCTTGGAGCCCGCGGAGACCTTCACGCTGTAGCCGGCCGGGATCTGGATGGGGTCGCCGGTCTGCGGGTTGCGCGCGGTGCGAGCGGCACGGTGGGTGCGCTCGAAGGTCAGGAAGCCAGGGATGGTGACCTTCTCGTCGCCCTTGGCGACGACCTCGCCGACGGTCTCGGCGAACGCGGCCAGCACGGCGTCGGCGTCCTTGCGGGTCACCTCGGCGCGGTCGGCCAGCGCGGCCACCAGCTCACTGCGGTTCATGTTGTTACTCCCGTGTTCTTCTTGCCGTTGAGGCGTGCCACGCGGCGGAGCCGCATGTCGGGCACGGCGAAGCCGATGCTGCCAGGGTCCTCGGTGAGTCCCCGGACCCGGGTCCGTCGTCAGACCCTCGCGCCCGAAGACGCATCCTGCCCCCACCTGCGGCGGGAAAGCCAATCCGGCACCCGTAGGAGTCGTGAGAACACCCTTGGGAGTCACACGAAAAGCGCCACTGCCTCACAGCGGTGACGCTGCCTCCGCTCCCGGCAACGGACGGCAGGGCGTCAGGGCCCCGCCTGGCCGCCACCCTAGGGCGGCCGGGCGGCCGGGGTTCCGCGACGCGCCGGGCCGGGCAACCGTGGCAAGGGTCACAGCGGCGTACGGTGCCGCCGGGGCCCGGCGTCTAGGGGGTGTTTCGAAAGTCCTGTGCGGTGCCCGCGGTGCCCGCGGTGTCCGGTGCGTGCTCTCGGCGTGCCGGACGAAAGCCCTCGTACTGAACGTACTTGGGGTTTCGGCCGGTGCGGCGAGAGGGGGCGCCCCCTGCTCGAAGAGCCTGGGGGAGCGTGCCGGGCACCGTGGGTGCTGTGCCGGACTTTCGAAACACCCCCTAGTGGGCCGCCGCCCCCGCCGCGCGCGCCGCGGTGCGCACCGCCCCGGCGACCGCGCCCGCGACCTTGTCGTTGAACACACTCGGGACGATGTAGTTCGGGTTCAGCTCGTCCTCGGTCACCACGTCCGCGAGGGCCGTCGCGGCGGCCAGCATCATGTCCGTGTTGACGGTGCGGGACTGGGCGTCGAGCAGTCCGCGGAAGACGCCCGGGAACACCAGGACGTTGTTGATCTGGTTGGGGAAGTCGGAGCGGCCCGTGGCCACAACGGCCGCCGTCTGACGGGCGATTGCCGGGTCGACCTCGGGGTCCGGGTTCGCGAGCGCGAACACGATCGCGCCCTCGGCCATGGCGGCCACGTCGAAACCGTCGAGCACGTTCGGGGCGGAGACGCCGATGAAGACGTCGGCGCCGCGCACGGCCTCCTTGAGCGTGCCCGTCAGGCCCTCGGGGTTGGTGTTCTCCGCGATCCAGCGCAGCGGCGAGTCGGCCGGGGCGTCCACCAGGTCCTCGCGGCCGGCGTGCACGACGCCCTGGATGTCGGCGACGACGGCGTTCTTCACGCCCGCCGCGAGCAGCAGCTTCAGGATCGCCGTACCGGCCGCTCCGGCGCCCGACATCACGACGCGCACACTCTCAACCGCCTTGCCCACCACGCGAAGTGCGTTGGTGAGGGCGGCGAGGACGACGATCGCGGTGCCGTGCTGGTCGTCGTGGAAGACGGGGATGTCGAGGGCCTCGCGCAGCCGGGCCTCGATCTCGAAGCAGCGGGGCGCGGAGATGTCCTCAAGATTGATGCCGGCGAACCCGGGGGCGATCGCCTTGACGATCTCGACGATCGCGTCGGTGTCCTGGGTGTCGAGGCAGATCGGCCAGGCGTCGATGCCGGCGAAGCGCTTGAAGAGGGCCGCCTTGCCCTCCATGACGGGCAGCGCGGCCTTCGGGCCGATGTTGCCGAGGCCCAGGACGGCCGAGCCGTCGGTCACGACCGCAACCGAGTTGCGCTTGATCGTCAGGCGGCGGGCATCCTCCGGGTTCTCCGCGATCGCCATGCACACCCGCGCGACACCCGGCGTGTAGATCATGGAGAGGTCGTCGCGGTTGCGGATGGGGTGCTTGGAGGCCATCTCGATCTTGCCGCCGAGATGCATGAGGAACGTACGGTCCGAGACCTTGCCCAGCGTCACGCCCTCGATGCCGCGCAGCTTCTCGACGATCTCCTGCGCGTGGGAGGTGGAGGTGGCGGCGATGGTGACGTCGATGCGGAGCTTCTCGTGGCCGGACGCCGTGACGTCGAGGCCGGTCACCGAGCCTCCGGAGGACTCCACGGCGGTGGTGAGCTGCGAGACGGCGGTTCCGCTCGCGGGCACCTCCAGCCGGACCGTCATCGAGTAGGAGACGCTGGGCGCCGTAGCCATGGCCGACTTCCTCTGCTTTCACCTGTCGCTGCTGTGCCGTCCGATCGTCGCACCTACCGGGGAGTACGCGGTAACCGCACCGCATTGCGAACGTTTTGTTCACCGGGCCGTCGCCGTGCGTCGCCGTGCGTCGCACACCGTCACCTCGTACCGTCTTCCGTAGTCTTCGGAAAGTGACTTTCACCATACGAGAAACGACTGGAACGGTGGGAGGGAACAAAACGGTGGGAGGGAACAAGAAGAGCAAGAGGTCCGCGTCACAAGTGACGCGGACCTCTGAACGCCGGGCGGCACCGACCCGCCATGCTCGCCTCGCGGCAAGTGGTCGCTCGAAGCGACAAAGGTTGGGCCCGGGGGCTTGGATCGGGCCGGTGCCACACCCAGGCTAACAAACGGATCCCGAAAGACCATTCCCGTACGGCCAGTTCATCCTCCCGGCCCGTCCGTACGGATCAGTCCCGCCCGGCCCCGCCCTGTCCCGGTCAGTCCCGCAGCAGGTCCGGAACCCCGTTTGCGTCCGGCTCGTCCCCGTCCCCCGAGACCACCGTCAGCTGCTGGGTCGCCCTGGTCAGAGCCACATAGAGCACCCGCAGGCCGGCGGGACTCTCGTCGGCGATCTCCGCCGGAGAGACGACGACCGTCGCGTCGTACTCCAGCCCCTTGGCCTCCAGGCTGCCGAGCGCCACGACCCGGTCGCCCAGCCCCTCCAGCCAGCGGGCCGCCTCCGCGCGCCGGTGCATGGCGACGACGACGCCGACCGTGCCGTCGACGAGGCCGAGCAGCCGGGCGGCCTCCTTGCGGACGGTCTCGCCCCGGGCGTCCCCCGCCACCGTGAACCGCGGCACCACCCCCGTGGAGCGGACGGCCGACGGGGCCTCGGCTCCCGGCATGGCGAGGGCGAGCACCTTGGAGGCCAGGTCGGCGATCTCGGCCGGGTTGCGGTAGTTCACCGTGAGGGTGAAGCGGCGGCGCGGGCGGGTGCCGAGCGCCTCGTCACGCGCCTGTGCCGCCTCGTCCGGGTCCGACCAGGACGACTGGGCCGGGTCGCCGACCACGGTCCAGGTCGCGTGCCGGCCGCGGCGCCCGACCATCCGCCACTGCATCGGGGTGAGGTCCTGCGCCTCGTCGACGATCACATGCGCGTACTCGGTGCGCTCCTGGGCGAGCCGCTCCGCACGCTCGCGCTGCGACTCCTCGCGTGCGGGCATCAGCTCCTCAAGCCCGGTCAGCTGGTCGAGCGGGTCCAGCTCGCGCCGCTTCTTCGGGCGGGCCGGCAGCCCCAGGACGGACTGCAGCTCATCCAGCATGGCCACGTCGTGCACGGACAGCCCGCCGCGTCCCAGTGAGCGCGCGACCCTGCGCACCTCACCGGGGGTGAGGACACGCCGCGCCCAGCGGGCAAGGCGCCGCTCGTCGGCCATCGCCGCCAGGACGGCCCTCGGGGTCAGTTCCGGCCACCAGGCATCCAGGAACTCGGTGAAGGCGTCCTCGCAGGCGACGTCCTCGTCGAACGAGGAGCGCAGCTCGGCGGCCAGCTCGGGGTCGGTGTGCCGGCCGTCCGCGCCGGAGTGCGCCCACAGCGCGTCCAGGAGGAGCTTGCGGGCGCGCGGGCGCAGCAGATTCACCGGGGCGGTGCCGTTCAGGGCGGTGTGGCGGATGCGCTCCAGTTCCCCGGCCTGGAGTTCCAGGCGGCGGCCGAAGGCGACGACCCGCAGCCGGGACGGCGGATCACCCAGCTCCAGGGCTCCGCGGGCGGCCTTGCGCAGCACTTTGAGCATGCGGTACGAGCCCTTGGCGCGGGCCACGGACGGGGAGTCGTACAGGGTGGCCTCGGCTCCGTCCACGAGGGAGCCGATGGCGCGGATGGCGACCTGGCCCTCCTCGCCGAGCGACGGCAGCACGCCCTCGGTGTACGCGACCAGCAGCGGCGTCGGCGAGACGACCAGGATGCCGCCCGAGTACCGGCGCCGGTCCTGGTAGAGGAGGTAGGCGGCCCGGTGCAGGGCGACGGCGGTCTTCCCGGTGCCGGGGCCGCCCTCGACATAGGTCACGGAGGCGGCGGGGGCGCGGATGACCAGGTCCTGCTCGGCCTGGATGGACGACACGATGTCCCGCATGGTGTGGCTGCGGGCCCGTCCGAGGGCGGCCATCAGGGCGCCGTCGCCGATCACCGGGAGTTCGCAGCCGTCGAGGAACGCCCTCAGCTCGGGCCGCATCAGGTCGTCCTCGACGCCGAGCACCCTGCGCCCCTTGGAGCGGATGACCCGGCGGCGCACGACCCGTCCGGGGTCGACCGGGGTGGAGCGGTAGAAGGGGGCGGCGGCGGGCGCCCGCCAGTCGATGACCAGGGGCGCGTACTCCTCGTCGAGGACGCCGATGCGCCCGATGTGCAGGGTCTCGGCGATGTCGGCGGTGTTGTCGGGGCGCACCGCGCCCTCGGCGGGCTCGATCGCCGTGTAGGCGCCGTCCGGGCCCTTCTTGCCGTCCTTGCCGAGCAGCAGGTCGATCCGCCCGAAGAGGAAGTCCTCGAACTCGTTGTTGAGCCGGTTGAGGTGGATGCCCGCCCGGAAGACCTGCGCGTCGCGCTCCGCCAGGGCTCCCGGGGTGCCGACCTGCCCGCGCCTGGCCGCGTCCCGCATCAGGAACTCCGCCTCGTGGATCTTCTCCTCCAGGCGCCGGTAGACCCGGTCGAGGTGTTCCTGTTCGACGCTGATCTCCCGGTCGCGGAGCGAGTCGTGCGCGGACCTGCCGACCGGGCCGAGCGCGGTCTCCTGTTGAACCTGAGCGGCCACCGGGCCCCCTTCTGACGTGCTGGGCAGCCGTCCACCGTACGCGAAGGGGGGCCGACGAGGCTATGGATCCGCTCCACGGCTTCCGGCACGCATCGGCCCGCGGCGTGCTCGAACGTCCGCCGCGGGGGTGCTCGGCCGGTGGGGCGACGGCTACGCGTTCACCTCCACCAGCCGCTTGCCGTCGAACGTCATGACCTCGAAGTGATCGATCTGGTTCGGCTTGAAGGCGGCGCCGCCGTGCACGTACAGCGGATTCTTCGCCTCCTCGGTCTTGGCACCGGGAATGCCGTAGCCCCATGTCGGGACGGCCCACGAGGTGACCGTCTCGCGCTCGCCGTTCTTGCCGACGGCGACCAGGGAGCACCTGAGCGGCCCCTTGACGTTCTTCAGCTGGAGGACGGCGTGCGTGCCCCAGTCCTTGGCCTCCAGGGCGACCACGGCGTCGACCTTGCTGCTCGGGTCGACCGCCGAGTGCTTGTCGGTCATGTGCTGGAAGGCCGTCTTGGCGGGGCCCGCGGCCAGGGGATCGACGGTGCCGCCGTCACCGCCGCCGTTCACCGCCATCACGGTGAGCGGGCCGCCGATGATCAGCGCGGCCGCGGCCGCCACGAGGTAGAAGCGGCGCCGGCGCTTGTGGGCGCGCCGCTCGGAGACCTCGTCGATCAGCCGCTCGACCAGCCGTGGACTGGGTTTCGCGGACAGCGACTCGCCGATGGCCGGGCTGCCCTGGCTGCCGGGCAGGTCCGCGAGCGCGGCCAGCATCGGCTCCATCCCGGCGAGGTCGTCCAGTTGCTGGGCGCACCAGTCACAGGTGGCGAGGTGCGCCTCGAAGGCGGTCGCCTCGGCGTCGTCGAGGATTCCGAGGGCATAGGCGCCGACGGTCTCGTGGATGTCGCCCTGGCCTTGTGGCCCTCTTACGGCCCCTGGGCCGCCGGTGCCGAATCCCCCGTACATATTGCTCATGCCGTCACCCCCCGCTCCTCCAGTGCCAGCTTCATCGACCGCAGGGCGTAGAACACCCTGGAGCGCACCGTTCCGCTGGGGATACCGAGCGTTTCGGCCGCCTCATTGACCGTACGCCCTTTGAAGTACGTTTCGACCAGGACCTCCCGATGGGCCGGGGTCAGGTCGTCCAGCGCGTCCGACAGTGTCATCAGCCACAACGCCTTGTCGATCTCGTCCTCCGCGGGGATGACCTCCAGCGGCGACGGATCGACCTCCTGCGGCCGGGCCTGCCGGCTGCGGTGGCCGTCGATGACGATGCGCCGGGCGACCGTCACCAGCCAGGGGCGTACCGAACCGGTTGCTCGATTGAGCTGACCGGCGTTCTTCCAGGCACGGATGAGCGTCTCCTGCACGACGTCCTCGGCTCGCTGCCGGTCGCCGGCGACCAGCCGCAGCACGTAGGCGAGCAGGGGTCCCGCGTGTTCCCGGTACAGGGCGCGCATCAGCTCCTCGTCCGGCTCCGTCGAGGAGGACGCCGAGGACGAGGTCATGCGATGCCGGGCCCTTGGCCTGCGTTCATCAGCCACGGCGGAATCCTTGCGCACGCCTACCTCCGGTGTCCGGGGGTTCCCCCAGTCGGTCGCTCGCATCCGGGTACGCAGACGGCCGCCGCCGTGTTCAACGTGACACCGCAATTTTCCTGGGAGAGGTGTGGGGGGCCGCACTTGCGGGCACCCATTTCTCCCCCAAGGGGACATACGCACACCGCCCCGAAGAGACCCAGGTCACAGCCGCCGCATCCTTCACTCCCGACCATGGCGTGATCATCGTGTGAAAATTTGGCCGAACCTTGGTGGAGAAATCGTCGAGACGGTGGCGCCGATTGCCGGTGAATGATCGCCAGTTGCCCCGGATGGCGGTTTTCGGGGCTACGCGCGGGCCAGGGCCGCGCGGCGGCGGTGCCGGGCCACCCGTTCACGATTGCCGCACACCTCGCTGGAGCACCAGCGGCGGCGCCGGCCCCGGGACGTGTCCAGGTAGACGATGGGGCAGTTGTCGCCCTCGCACTGCCGCAGACTCGCCCGCGCCCCGGGGTCCGTCAGCAGCTCGATCGTCTCGCGCGCGATCACGGCCAGGAGCTGCCCGCACTCCGGCGGCGTCCGCAGCCGACGCACCAGCCCGCCGTCCTCCGCGCGCAGCGCGCACGGCGCGGGTGGCGCGGCCCGCGCCACCGCGTTGACCCGCGTCAGCGCACCGTCCGCCGGCCGCCCGTCCAGTTCGCCTCGCACCAACCGGCCTATGTCGGCGCGCAGTTCGTGGAAGGCCGCCAGCCACTCCGCGTCCACCGCGGCCAGCGGCGTACCCGGCGGCACCAGCCCGGCCCCGGCGATCCACGCCCGCAACCGCTCCATCGATTCGAGCCGTTCCGCGGGATGCGTGGTCGCCAGCAGGTCCAGGCAGGTCCGACCGGAGTCGAACCGCAGCTCGTACGAGGCCGTGGCCGTGCCCGATGCCATGTGCCTGTCACCGCCTTGGAGTTGCCGCCGCGAGCGACGACCGGTGGGTCCGTCGAGGGAGATGTCCGCGCCAGGGCGTGCCGGGGGCCGTGCTCCCCGGACACACCTCTACAGTGCCCGCCCGCGAGCGCCCCGAAAAGGTGCCGTACGGCCCCGCCCGCACCGTGGGCGCCCGCTCGTGCGTCCGCGTCCCGGCGATGCCCGCCACGCTGGGCCAGGTTGACCCCCCGTCATGGCCAAACGGGCCCTTGGACGCCCCGGACGGCACCGCACCGCACCGCACGGCACAGACCCGGCCGCGTCGCGGCAATGCCCGTCCTTGCGACTGAGGCTGACCTGCCGTCATGGCGGCACGGCCCCGCACGGCCCCGGACAGCACGGCACGGCACCGATCCGGCCGTGTCCCGGCGATGCCCGTCCCTCCACCCAGGCTGACCCACCGTCATGAACAGGACGCCCCCGCACGGCACCGCACGGCCCCGCACAGCACGGCCCCGCACGGCACCGACCGCACGCCCTGGCCGAGGGCCGGCGCCGCGGCGCGGATCGCCGGTCCGGCCGCCGTGCGCGGCTACTTCGAGGACGCCCGGGTCCGCCTGGAGCCTCGCAGGGGCCTTCTGTCCACGCTCGCGCCGGCCTGCCTCATCCGAGCGCCGCTGCCGCGTGGCCGGTCTCAGACGTCGGCGTACTTCGCGTCCGCCGCCGGGTCGAGTGCCAGGCGGTAGCCGCGCTTGACCACCGTCTGGATCAGCTTGGGCGCCCCCAGGGCCGTCCGCAGCCGGGCCATCGCCGTCTCCACGGCGTGCTCGTCGCGTCCGGCGCCCGGCAGCGCCCGCAGCAGATCCGCCCGGGAGACCACCCAGCCCGGCCGTCGGCTCAGGGCGCGCAGCAGGGACATGCCGGCGGGCGGTACGGGCCGCAGCGCCCCGTCCACCAGCACCGCATGGCCGCGGATCTCCACCCGGCGGCCGGCGACGGGCAGCGATCGGGCCCGGCCCGGCAGCTCCTGGCACAGCAGCTGGACGAGCGGACCGAGCCGGAAGCGTTCGGGCTGGACCGTGTCGACGCCCCGGGCCTGCAGCGGCAGCGCGGTGACGGGACCGACGCAGGCGGGCAGCACGTCGTGGTGGAGGGCGCCGAGGAGTTCGGGCAGCATCCCGCGTTCCTCGGCGCGGGAGAGCAGGGACGCGGCGGCCGGGGCGCTGGTGAAGGTGAGGGCGTCCAGGCCGCGGGTGACGGCCGCGTCGAGGAGCCGGTCGACGGGCGCGATGTCCTCCGGCGGCATCCACCGGTACACCGGCACCCCGACGACCTCGGCGCCCCCGGCCCGCAGCGCCTCCACGAAGCCCGGCAGCGGCTCGCCGTGCAGCTGGACGGCGACGCGGCGGCCGTCGACGCCCTCGTCCAGGAGCCGGTCGAGGACCTCGGCCATGGACTCCGAGGCGGGCGACCACTCCTCGGTCAGCCCGGCGGCCCGTACGGCGCCCCTGACCTTGGGTCCGCGTGCCAGCAGCCGCACCCCCCGCAGCCGAGCGAGCAGGTCCTCCCCGAGCCCCCAGCCGTCGGCGGCCTCGATCCAGCCGCGGAAGCCGATCGCGGTGGTGGCGACCACCACGTCCGGCACCTGCTCCACCAACTCCTTGGTGGCCGCCAGCAGTTCTCCGTCGTCGGCAAGCGGCACGATGCGCAGGGCCGGGGCATGCAGGACGGACGCGCCGCGCCGCTGGAGCAGGGCGCCCAGCTCGTCGGCCCGCCGTGCGGCCGTCACGCCCACGGTGAACCCCGCGAGCGGGCCGTGTTCTGGTCGCTGCTGGTTGTCGTACATGGCTCTCGTCCCGCACTCGAGTCTGCAACAGGGTCGTACGTCGTCGTACCTACATGCCGACCGAGCCTGTCAACGGCGCATGACAGGCTCGGTTCCGCTTCATGTCGCCGGTGTTACATACGGCGGCATCACACTTCGGCATAGCTGAGCTGGGGATTCGCCTCGGAGGCAGAGGCTTCGGCCTGGGATTCGGCGGCCGGGCGGCGAAGGTATACGGCCCAGGTGACCGCGAAGCAGAGGCCGTAGTAGGCGAGGAAGGCGACGAAGGCACCCGTTCCGGTGCCGGCCGTGAGGAACGACTGCCGCAGCGCCAGGTTGATGCCGAGGCCGCCGAGGGCGCCCACCGCCCCGATGAGAGCCATGGAGGCGCCGGACAGCCGCCGCGCGTAGACGGCCGCCGCCTCCCCGGTCATGCCCTTCGACCCGGCCTTGGCCCGGAAGATGCCGGGGATCATCTTGTACGCGGATCCGTTGCCCACTCCGGTGAGCACGAACAGTGCGATGAACCCGCCGATGAACAACGGCAGCGAGTGGCGCACCGACGCGATGACGACGACCGTGGCCGCGACTGACATGAGCGCGAAGTTCCACAGGGTCACCCGCGCCCCGCCCAGCCGGTCGGCCAGTTGCCCGCCGACGGGCCGGATCAGCGAGCCCAGCAGGGGGCCGATGAAGGTGAGCGAGGCGGCCTGCAGCGGGGTGCGCCCGAACTGGTTCTGCAGCACCAGCCCGAACGCGAAGCTGTAGCCGATGAACGAGCCGAAGGTCCCGATGTAGAGGAAGGACATGATCCAGGTGTGCGCTTCCTTCACGGCCTCCCTGGCGGCCCCGCTGTCGTTGCGCACCGGCGCGAGGTTGTCCATGTACCGGGAACTCAGCACGGTCGCCAGGACGATCAGCGGGATGTAGATCCCCAGCAGCAGGCGCGGGTGACCCGCTCCGGCCGTGCCGATGACCAGGAGCGCCACGAGCTGGACCACGGCGACGCCGATGTTGCCGCCGCCCGCGTTCATGCCGAGGGCCCAGCCCTTGAGCCGCAGCGGGTAGAAGCTGTTGATGTTGGTCATGGAAGAGGCGAAGTTCGCCCCGCCCACCCCGGTCAGGACCGCGACCGCCATGAAGGTGCCGTACGAGGTACCCGGCTCCATCACGATCAGCAGCGCCGTGGTCGGCACCAGCAGCAGGCCCGCGCTGAAGATGGTCCAGTTCCGTCCCCCGAACCGGGCGACGGCGAATCCGTAGGGCACCCGCAGCACCGCGCCCACCAGCGAGGCGACGGCCACCAGGAAGAACTTGCCGGCCGGGTCGATGCCGTACGCCGGGCCCATGAAGAGGGCCAGCACGGAGTACATGCTCCAGACGGAGAACCCGATGTGCTCGGAGATCACCGAGAAGGCGAGGTTCCGCCGGGCGATGCGCCGGCCGCCGGACTCCCAGAAGGCCTCGTCCTCGGGGTCCCACTGCTCGATCCAGTGGCCTGACCTGCTCTGTGCAGGGGCTGTGCTCGGGGCTGTCATGACGCCTCCACGGTTCTTCGGTGCCCGGGTGTCGTGCGCGGTGATGAGTCCCGAAGGTAGGGAGGACGCGTTTCCTGCCTGTGGCTGTGAGTGACCGGAAGAAAACGTTGCTCTCACGCGGCGCGCAGGGGCGTGGTGAGGGGGAAGGCCGGCTCCGGGCGCCACGGCACACCGGACGTGCCGAGATCGCCGTGGAAGAGGTTTCCTGCCGGTGAGCGTCGGCACGTGCCGCGTCATCCGCCCCGATTCATGACCCCCGCGTCCACGGCCGGGATCCACCCCCCGTCGGGCCGCCGCAGCCACCCCTCCGCGGCCGCGACCTCGGCCGACGCCCGTCGGAGCGCGTCGATCCCCGGGTGTGCCAGGCCCTTTCGCCACACCAGTGAGACGGGGGACAGCGGGACGGGGTCGACGAGCGGGCGCAGCACCGTCCCGGGGAGGGCCGGGAAGCCCACCACGGCGAGGACCGGGTGCCGCGTCCGGGCCATGAGCCGCTGGAACTCCTCCTCGCCGACGGCCAGCGGAAGCGGGGGCGCGACGTGAATGCCGTGCTGCTCGAAGAGCCGGTGCGCGAGGTCGGTCCACTCCGGTGTGCGGGGGTTGCCCGCGCCGGCGTACACGGTCTGCCCGGCCAGCGCGTCCAGCGGCACCGCCGCCGAGGACGCCAGCGGGTGGTCCTCGGGCAGGAGGAGCGCCATCGGCTCGTAGCGCACCGGCTGCTGGTCGAGGCCCGCCCGCAGGGACGGTGCGAGGCCCGCGAAACGGCCGAACGACGCGTCCAGCCGGCCCGCGAGCAGGTCGGCGGCGGCGCCCGTCAGACCGCTCTCGTAGCGGGCCATGAACTCCTGCTCGGGGGCCAGCTCACGGGCCCTGAGCAGCACCCGGCGCCCCGTCGTCAGACCCGGGGAGTTCAGGTCCACCAGCAGGGGGCGTGCCTGCCCGAAGACGGCGAGCAGTCCGTCGTGGGCGTCAAGGACCCGACGCGCGTACGGCACCAGCCGCTCGCCGTCGGGCGTGAGGGCCACCTGCCGGGTGGTGCGCACGAACAGGTCGGCGCCCAGCAGGCGCTCCAGCCGGCGGATGTCGCGGCTGAGCGCCTGCTGCGCCACATAGAGGCGGGCGGCGGCGCGGGTGAAGTGCAGTTCTTCGGCGACGGCGAGGAAGGCGCGCAGCAGCCGGAGGTCGAGGGTCGTGGCGGACATCCGGGGAACTTACAACCCGGGCGCGTCAATCGCCACGGACTTGGTGTTGGACCGCGGGGCGGCGCGCGGCCGACGGTTGAGCCATGCCGCAGCCGCCCTCTCCCTCAGCACCCCTGCCCGCGGTCGTGCAGGACACCCTGGTCCTGGCCGACCTCACCCGGCGCCGCCCGGCGGCCGGAGCGCCCTCCCCCGGCCGGACGGCCAAAGCGCCGTCCGCCGACCGCCCGGCCGGGGCACCGTCCCGCAACCCGTACCGCCGTCTCTTCGCCGTCCCCGGCGCCCTCGCCTTCACCACAGGCAACCTCATCGCCCGGCTGCCCATGGGCATGTTCAGCGTGAGCGCCGTCATCATGATCGCCGGCTCCCGGGGCTCGTACGCGCTGGCCGGCGCCGTCACCGCGACGGGCCTCGCGGCGACGGCCGTCGTCGCGCCGTGGATCGCGCGTCTCGTGGACCGTCACGGCCAGGCCCGGATCGCCGTCCCGGCAACGGCGTTCGCACTGCTCGGCGGCCTGGCCCTGCTGCTGTGCGTGCACTACGGCGCCCCGGACTGGACTCTCTTCGCCGCCTACGCCGCCACCGCCACCACGCCGAACATCGGCGGCATGGCCCGCGCCCGCTGGGCCCATCTGCTGCGCGGCGACCCCGAGTCCCTGCACACCGCGAACGCCTTCGAGCAGGTCGCGGACGAGCTGTGCTTCATGCTCGGCCCGGTGCTCGCCGCTCTTCTGTGCGGAACCCTCTTCCCGGAGGCCGGCACGCTGACCGGCGGGGTCCTGCTGATGACCGGCATGCTGCTGTTCACCGCGCAGCGCGCGACGGAACCGCCACCGGGCCGGCACGCACGGGCCGAGCCCCCGCTCCGCGCCCCCGGCATGCCGCCGCTGCTGCTCGGTCTCCTCGCCACCGGGGCGGTGTTCGGCTCGATGGAGGTCGTCACCGTCGCGTTCGCGGACGCGCAGGGCCACCGGTCGGCCGCGGGGGTCCTCCTCGGGCTGCAGGCGGCCGGGTCGTGTGCGGCCGGTCTCGTCTACGGCGCGCTGAAGCCCGCCGGCCCCGCCGAACGCCGCTATGTGTGGTGCCTCGCGGCCATGACGGCCCTGATGGCCCTGCCGCTGCTCGCGGCGCGCACGGCGGGCTCCCTCCTCGCACTCGCACCCGCGCTGCTCCTCGCGGGCATGGCCACCGCCCCCACCATGGTCACGGCGATGACCCTGGTGCAGCGGCGCACACCGGAGGGCCGGCTGAACGAGGGAATGACCCTGGCGGTGACGGGCCTGCTGGGCGGCATCGCCTGCGGCTCCGCCACCGGCGGCTGGGCGGCGGAGCACCTGTCCCCGACGGCCGGGTTCACGG
>NZ_JBHUDX010000081.1:0-24252 GCF_042678285.1 Streptomyces caeni | reverse complement strand
GACTGCGGCCGCCGGGCCGGCGCGGGCTGCGGGCAAGGACATACCCGACCTGGCGCTGGTGATCGCGGCCGGGCACCGGTGCGCCGTACGCGTCGCCACGGATTCGCGCGCCACCCATTGACGCGCACCCGGCCCGCACCTACCTTCCCTCGTCGAAGCGCTTCGACGTCATGCCTGGGCGAGCCGTGCGAGCTGAACGGCCCCTGACGTACCGGGCGTGGACCGGATCAGCCCAACCCCCACGCCCGACCGAGCCGGTACGCGGCGCACAGGTTGACGTCGAGGATGTAGGAGCCCGCCGTTCCGCACTGCTCGCTGCCGCTGCCGCTGCCGGGGGCGACGGGCTGCCCGTGGCCCATGCCGGTGATGCTGTACGTCTCCACGACGGGGTCGCCGGCCGGGTCCCGGAAGACCTGGTGCGGATGTCCGGCGACGGTGTCGCT
Source organism: Streptomyces caeni (assembly GCF_042678285.1). Classification (NCBI taxonomy): domain Bacteria; kingdom Bacillati; phylum Actinomycetota; class Actinomycetes; order Kitasatosporales; family Streptomycetaceae; genus Streptomyces; species Streptomyces caeni. Next base: position 23,809 of record NZ_JBHUDX010000081.1, on the reverse strand, counting down.
GGCGTCGGCGGTCTGGTCGGCCCCGTGCACGTCGGTGCACTGCTTCATCAGGTCCGTCATGCGCGGCCGGGACGGACCGCCGATCACCGCTGTGCGACAGCCCTGGCGGCCGGCCACCGCCACAGCAGCGCGAACGACGAAGGCGACGTACGCCCGCGCTCCTCGCGCGGCGTACGTCGCCTTCCTTCTTGTGGAGATGGCGGGAATCGAACCCGCGTCCAACGGTGCGGAACCAGGGCTTCTCCGTGTGCAGTCCGCTGTGCTTTTCTCAGCCCCGGAGATCACGCGGACAAGTCTCCGACGGGCTCAGTCACTGTTTGGTTTCCCTCTTCACCCCGTGACCGGGATCGAGGTTTAGTCCCCTAGCTGATGCCAGGATCCGGGTCGGGAACAGCCCCGGGCTGACACTCCCTTTAGTAGGAGGCTCGCTCGCGCTGCCGTCAGGCAGCGAGGGCGAAGGCCTGCTGGGAGGAATCGCGCTTGGTGTTGGCGATTATTTTTTTCGGCCTGTGGTTTACGAGATCATGGCCGCTTTCTCGACACGCTTCCCCTGCTTCGACAGCCGCTGTCGAAACCGATCATCCCCATGTTGATTTTTCAATGCGCGAACGCCTCCGAGGAGGGATCCGCACGGCACCCTCTGTGAGGTGCGGTGCCATCGTACGTGACCAACACGGGCGGGTGCCAGCGTATTCCCGCCCCCGGGCGGTACCGCTAGGCGCGCTGCTTGCGGCGGACCGCCGACATCGCACGCTCCGCCTCGCGGCGGTCCTGCTTCTCACGCAGCGTCTGCCGCTTGTCGTACTCCTTCTTGCCCCTTGCCAGCGCGATCTCGACCTTGGCGCGGCCGTCCTTGAAGTACAGCGCCAGCGGCACGATCGTGTGACCCGTCTCCTGGGACTTCGACTCCAGCTTCTCGATCTCCGCCCGGTGCAGCAGCAGCTTCCGCTTGCGTCGGGCACTGTGGTTGGTCCAGGTGCCCTGGGTGTACTCGGGCACGTGCACGTTGTACAGCCACGCCTCGTGCCCGTCGAGCTGCACGAACCCGTCGACCAGCGAGGCCCGCCCCTGGCGCAGCGACTTCACCTCGGTCCCGGTGAGCACGAGACCGGCCTCGTAGGTGTCGAGGATGTGGTAGTCGTGCCGCGCCTTCTTGTTCTGCGCGATCAGCTTGCGCCCTTTTTCCTTAGCCATAGTGCCGACCATTTTCGCACCCCCGAGGGGGTATCCGGAAAGCCGATTCCCGTGGGCCGGGAAGATCCGGGAGGGGCCGGCAGGGGCCGGGAGGTTCCTACGAGGCGTCGCCGAGGCCGCTGAGCACCGTCTCCGCCCGCTCCAGCGCCTCGTCGCCGGCCTCCAGGTCGGGAGTGATGCCACGGCCGTCGACGCCACGGCCCGAAGGGGTTCGGTAGTGCCCGACGGTCAGCTCCGCGACGGAGCCGTCGGGCAGGCGGCTCGGCATCTGGACCGAGCCCTTGCCGAAGGTGCGGGTGCCCACGACGACGGCCCGCCCGCGGTCCTGGAGGGCCCCGGTGAGCAGTTCGGCCGCGCTCATCGTGCCGCCGTCGACGAGGGCGACCAGGGGCCTTGTGGTGTCGCCGCCCGGGTCGGCGTGCAGGGCCTGCTCCTCGCCGTCGACGTCGTACGTCGCCACCAGCCCCCCGTCGAGGAAGGCGGACGCGGCGGTGACGGCCTCGGTGACCAGACCGCCGGAGTTGCCGCGCAGGTCGAGGACGATCCCGGCGCGCTTCGGCGCGGCGTCGACGGCGTGCCGTACGAGGTCGCCGGACCCCTTGGTGAAGGCAGCGACCTTGATCATGGTGATGTCGCGGGCGAGCCGGCGCACGGTCACCGAGTCCGTGGAAAGACGGGCCCGGCGCACCACCTCGCTCCAGGCGCGCGTGCCGCGCTGCAATCCGAGCCGGACCCGGGTTCCGGCGCTCGCGTCGTCGGCGTCGCCGCGCAGCAGGGAGACGACCTCGGTGACGGGCCTGCCGTCCACGTCCGTGCCGTCGACGCTGCGCAGCCGGTCGCCCGTGCGGATCCCGGCGACCGCCGCGGGCGAGCCGGGCTGTACCCGGGTCACCCGGATCCTGCCGTCGCGCTCGCGCCGGGCCGACAGCCCCACACCGGTGTACTCGCCGTCCAGGGCCTCTTCGAACTCCTGGTACTCGCCCCGGGAGTAGACGGCGCTCCAGCGGTCGCCGCTGCGGCTGACGGCGCGCTCGGCGGCCTCCATGGGGGACTTGCCGTCGGCCATCGCCCTCGCCGCCGCCTCGGTGACGGCCTCGCGGTGGCCGGCCGGAACCGCCTGCTCGGGCGAGGCGGGCCTGCGGGCCGCGTCGTCGAACGAGCCGGTCGCGGCGCCTGCGACGAGCACGCTCGCGAAGACCAATGTCAAGGCCGCCCCGTGGCGGATGCGGCGGGGCTCACAGAACAGGTCACGGCCTGACATGGCGGTGAGTCTAGGACAACGCACGGGGCCGTACGGTCGGTTGCCCGTACGGCCCCGTTGGCATGCGTCACACCTTCAGGTACTTGCGCAACGCGAAGAACGCGGCGAGCGCCGGCATCAGCAGGCTCGTGGCGAGTATCAGCGGCAGCTTCGTCAGCACGGCGTCCCAGCCGATGAAGTTGATCAGGTTCAGCTTGTGGGACAGGTCCAGTCCGTGGTCGATGATGAAGTACCGGGCGATCAGCAGGAATCCGCAGGCGACCGTGCCGCCGATGAGCCCGGCGACCGCGGCCTCCATGATGAACGGCGCCTGGATGTAGAAGCCGGAGGCGCCGACCAGGCGCATGATGCCGGTCTCACGACGACGGCTGAACGCGGAGACGCGCACGGTGTTGACGATCAGCATCAGGGCGACGACCAGCATCATCGCCATGACCGCGCGGGCGGCCCAGTTCATGCCGTTGAGCAGCCCGAAGAGGTTGTCCAGGATGCCCTTCTGGTCCTGCACCGACTGCACGCCGTCACGACCGTTGAAGGCGCTCGCGATGACCTGGTACTGCTCCGGGTTCTTCAGCTTGATGCGGTACGACTCCTGCATCTGGTCCGGGGTGAGCGAGCTGGCCAGCGGGGAGTCGCCGAACTGTTCCTTGTAGTGCTTGTACGCCTCGTCCTGGGACTCGTAGGTGACCTTCTGGACGACGGACTTCATCTTGTCCAGGTCTCCGAGGATCTGCTTCTTCTGCTCCGCCGTGACCGCGCCCTTGGCGCAGTTGGGATCGGACTCCGCGTCGCTCTTGTTGCAGAGGAAGATAGAAACGTTGACCTTGTCGTACCAGTAGCCCTTCATCTGGTTCACCTGGTCGCTCATCAGGAGCGAGCCGCCGAACAGGGCGAGTGAGAGGGCGACGGAGACGATCACCGCGAAGGTCATCGTCAGATTGCGGCGGAGACCGACACCGATCTCCGACAGAACGAACTGCGCGCGCATGGCGTCTGCTCAAGCCTTTCCGTGGAACTCAGTGCTGGTAGCCGTAGACGCCGCGCGCCTGGTCGCGGACGAGGCGGCCCTTCTCCAGCTCGATGACGCGCTTGCGCATCTGGTCCACGATGTTCTGGTCGTGGGTGGCCATCACCACGGTCGTGCCCGTCCGGTTGATCCGGTCGAGCAGCTTCATGATGCCGACGGAGGTCTGCGGGTCGAGGTTGCCGGTGGGCTCGTCGGCGATCAGCAGCTTGGGCCGGTTGACGAAGGCCCGCGCGATGGCGACGCGCTGCTGCTCACCACCGGACAGCTCACCGGGCCGCCGGTCCTCCTTGCCACCGAGACCGACGAGGTCGAGCACCTGGGGCACGGACTTGCGGATCTCACCGCGCGACTTGCCGATCACCTCCTGGGCGAAGGCCACGTTCTCGGCGACCGTCTTGTTCGGCAGCAGCCGGAAGTCCTGGAACACCGTCCCGAGCTGGCGGCGCATCTGCGGCACCTTCCAGTTGGAGAGGCGGGCGAGGTCCTTGCCCAGGACGTGCACCTGGCCGTGGCTGCATCGCTCCTCGCGGAGGATGAGCCGCAGGAAGGTGGACTTTCCGGAGCCGGAGGACCCCACGAGGAACACGAACTCGCCCTTCTCCACCTCGAGGGAGACATCCCTGAGGGCGGGGCGGGTCTGCTTGGGGTAGACCTTGGAGACATTGTCGAATCGGATCACGGATGCACCACGGGCCGTTGGGGTAGGTGACCGTGACCATACGCGAAGCGGATGGACGAACGCAGTCGGCGTACACGGTTGCGCGAGGCTTGCCCGTTTTGTCGCGCGCCTGACGAGGCTCCCGGGTGTGACGTGCGGCCCGTTCCAGGCCTGCGCTCCCGCTCGCGCGGGCAGGATAAGGCCGACCGCGCCGAAATCCGCGGAACCTGGCACAGTGGAGTGGGGAACGGTTGCGTTCCCGGAAGCGTTGTGTACGTGAAAGCGGCACAAGGAGGGCGAAGCGCATGACGTACGACCGATTGGTGTGCGCTAACTGCGCGGCGCCCGTGAGTGAGGGCCGCTGCCCCGTCTGCCGCGCCAACCGTGAGCGGCTCCAGCAGCAAAACCCCTGGTCAGGACTGAATCCGGCGGCACTGATCGCCCTGGTTGCGGTGCTGATCGCGGCGGTCGCGCTGCTGGCTCACCAGACGGCGTAGGGCGGCGCGCGCGGCAGGACGCGTCACAGACGCGTCACAGCGGCCGGAACCGCAGGAGCGTACGGGAAGGGCCCGGGGCGGACGCCCCGGGCCCTTCTCACGCGTTCCGGCGCCCGTGGATCAGGCAGCGGCACCGCCGCGGCCGCCGACCAGGCGCGGCAGCACCCGGAAGCCGATACCACCGGCGATCATCGTGGCGGCTCCGACCAGCAGGAACGTGGTCTCGGCAGCACCCGTCTCGGCCAGCTGCTTGCCGCCTCCCTGAGCGGAGGTGTCCGACGACGAGCCGGTGTCGGTGAGGGCCGAGGAACCCTCCTGCTGGGTGACGTTGTCGTTGCCACCGTTGACGGTGGTGCCGCCGCTGTTCCCGCTGCCGGCACCGGTGCCCGAGCCGCCCGTGTTGCCGGAACCGCCGGTCTCGTTGCCGCCGGTCTCGTTCCCACCGGTCTGGTTCCCACCGGTCTCGTTCCCACCGGTCTCGTTCCCACCGGTCTGGTTCCCACCGGTCTGGTTCCCACCGGTCTCGTTCCCACCGGTCTCGTTCCCACCGGTCTCGTTCCCACCGGTCTCGTTCCCACCGGTCTCGTTCCCACCGGTCTCGTTCCCACCGGTCTCGTTCCCGCCGGTCTCGTTCCCGCCGGTCTCGTTCCCGCCGGTCTCGTTCCCGCCGGTCTCGTTCCCACCGGTCTCGTTCCCGCCGGTCTCGTTCCCACCGGTCTCGTTCCCACCGGTCTCGTTCCCACCGGTCTCGTTCCCCGAACCGCCGCCTCCAGGGCAGGTGGCCACGTCACCGCAGCCTTCACCCCCGCTGGTACCGCCGGTCTCACCGACCGAAAGGTTGATATCGAGCGCCGAAGCGGCGCCGGCGGCGGTGAGCGAGGCGCCCGCGGCGATCACGGCGCTCGCCGCTATCCGTGCGACACGGATCCGCGTCTTCTTCGTCATGCGATTACTACCCCCAGTAGCTCACTAGTCGATGAGGCCGCGCTCGGGGCAGTGATCAACGGAGGTAGTCCAGACGAAGGCCCCCGGTTCACATGCACCCCAGACAAAACGCATGCCGCCCTCACCCTCCCGACTTTCCACAGCAACGTCAAGGTCGTTGCGCACGCGATGTCCCCTAAGGCGGGGTTTGCGTGAGCGGCAGGGCTGTGAGTGTGATGTAAAACCCAGACATCCAACGACAGACAAGGCAACTACCCCCATGCATAAGGGCAGTTGCCTTGTCGACAAGACACTCTTTCCGGCGGGGGTGCCACCGCCGGCCGGCGGTGTTACTTCTCCCGCTGCTTGCGCCAGCGAATCCCGGCTTCGATGAACCCGTCGATCTCACCGTTGAAAACGGCCTCGGGGTTGCCGACCTCGAATTCGGTCCGCAGGTCCTTGACCATCTGGTAAGGGTGCAGGACGTACGAACGCATCTGGTTGCCCCAGGAGCCGGCGCCGTCGCCCTTGAGGGCGTCCATCTTCGCCTGCTCCTCCTGCCGCCGCCGCTCAAGGAGCTTGGCCTGCAGGACGTTCATCGCGGTCGCCCGGTTCTGGATCTGGGACCGCTCGTTCTGGCAAGTGACGACGATGCCGGTGGGCAGGTGCGTGATCCGCACGGCAGAGTCGGTCGTGTTGACGCCCTGGCCGCCGGGGCCGGAGGAGCGGAACACGTCGACCCGCAGCTCGGACTCGTCGATCTCGACGTGGTCCGACTGCTCGACGACCGGGAGCACCTCGACACCGGCGAATGAGGTCTGCCGCCGTCCCTGGTTGTCGAAGGGGGAGATGCGGACCAGGCGGTGGGTGCCCTGCTCGACGGAGAGGGTGCCGTAGGCGTACGGCACCTGGACGGCGAAGGTCGTGGACTTGATCCCGGCCTCTTCCGCGTACGACGTCTCGTAGATCTCCGTCTTGTAGCCGTGCTGCTCGGCCCAGCGCAGGTACATGCGCTGCAGCTTCTCGGCGAAGTCGGCGGCATCGACGCCGCCGGCCTCGGCACGGATGTTGACGAGCGCCTCGCGGGCGTCGTACTCCCCGGACAGCAGCGTCCGGACCTCCATCTCGTCCAGCGCCTTCCTGACGTCGGCGAGCTCGGCCTCGGCCTCGGCACGGGTGTCCGGGTCGTCCTCGGCCTCGGCGAGCTCGAAGAGCACACCGAGGTCGTCGATCCGGCCGCGCAGGGCCTCGGCCTTCCTCACCTCGGCCTGGAGGTGGGAGAGCCTGCTGGTGATCTTCTGCGCCTCGTCCGGGTTGTCCCAGAGGGACGGCGCGGCCGCCTGCTCCTCGAGCACGGCGATGTCTGCCCTCATCCTGTCGAGGTCCAGAACGGCCTCGATCGACTCCATGGTCGAGGAGAGGGACTTGAGCTCTTCGGATACATCGACGACTGCCACGCATCCAGCGTAACGGCTCCGCCGGGAAGTCCAGGCCGGGCAACCGCGGCCGAAACCTCTCCGCAACCGCTCTCCCCCGGTTCTGCGGCCGCCGGCCCCGCCGTCCCCTCCCATCGCCCCGGCCCTCGGACACCCCACGGTCGAACCCCCTCCGGTCTGCGGCGGGAGCATCACGGGACGGGGCCCCTCTCGTGCTCCCGGTCAGGGGGACGCCGGGGCCGAGCTGCTCGTCCCGGATGGTGCCGCGTCATCGTCGCCCGATGCCGCCAGCCAGGCGCCCACCCCGATCGCCGCCAGCAGCGCCACCGCCACCGCCCCCAGGGTGATCCTGCGGCGGCGGGCCATCGCGCGATGGCGGGCGGAGCCAGGGCGCGGCGCACCGGCGGCGCGGGGCGCGCGGGCGGTGCCACGGGCTCCGCCCGACAGTTCGTCCGGCCCGGGTACCCGCATCGATGTGTGCGTGTCCCGGTTCGAGTCCGGCTTCGCCCCCGGTACCAGCGGCACCGCCCCGCGCCGCACCCGCGCCACCGCCGGCTCCCCGGACCCGGTCGCCTCGCCCGGTTCCCGCGCGGGCCCCGTGTCCGGCTCGTCCACGTCGAGCGGCGCCATCCCCGCCAGCGTCGGCAGCTGCTCCCGCAGCCGGGCCGCCAGCTCCGAGGCCCGCAGCCGCGATGCGGGCGCCTTCGCCAGGCACTGCACGATCAACTGCCACAGCTCCTCCGGGATCCCCGGAAGGGGAACCACGGTCTCCGTCACGTGACGGCGGAGCACCGCTCCCGGGTGTCCGCCGCCGAACGGCGTGAAGCCCGCCAGCAGCTCGTACAGCACCGTCGCCAGCGCGTAGATGTCCACCGCCGCCCTCGGAGGCAGCCCTTCCACGATCTCCGGAGCCAGGTAGTCCGGAGTGCCGATGATCTTCGTCGCCCGGGTGCGGCGCGGCGAGTCGATCAGCTTCGCCACGCCGAAGTCGGTCAGCAGCGCCGGATGGGAGCCGCCCGGACCCAGCGGCCCCTGCATGTCCAGGAGCACGTTCTCCGGCTTCACGTCCCGGTGCACGACCCCCGCCGCGTGCGCGGCCGCCAGCCCGTCCGCCACATCGGCGACGATCGCGACGGCCGCCCCGGGCGCGAGACGGCGCTCGCGGTCCAGGCGGGTGCGCAGATCCGTGCCCCGGACCAGGTCCATGACCAGGGCGAGGTCGTTTCCGTCGACCACCAGGTCCCGTACCGACACCACGTTCGGGTGGTCGAGCCCCAGCAGTGCCGTGCGCTCCTGGACGAAGCGGCCCACCAGCTCCTGGTCCGACGCGAGGTCCTCGCGCAGCAGCTTGATGGCGACGGGGCCCTCCGGTCCCTCGCCCAGCCACACCGTGCCGGCGCTGCCCCGTCCCAGGATCTGGTTCGCGGTGTACCGGCTGCCGATCTTCCGTGCCAAGACTGCTCCTACTGGGGACGCGTGTTGCCGACGCTGCGCCGTTCCGGGGCCCTGTGCGCGCGGCCGGAGCCACGGACCCGGGCCTCCGGTCGACAAAAGTACGCGTCCGGAGCGGCAACCTTCACCGCCAGGACGGAAATCACCCATCAGATGTCGACAAATCACCTGGCCCGGAAGGCTCTCGGGACATCCGCGCCACCGGCTACTTGGAGCTGCTGCCGAGCTGTCCGATCCAGTCGCCCACGGCGGAGAACCAGTCGCTCAGCTGCGCCCAGTACGACTTCGTCGTACCGATCCACCCCTGAAGGGGGCTCAAATCCCAGACCAGCCACCCCGCGACGAACAGGATGACGATCGTGAACAGACATCCCTTCAGGCAGCCGAGGCCGGGGATCTTCATCGGGTTGGCGCTGCGCTGCCGCGGCGGCCGCGGCTCGCGCGCCGGACGCGGCGCCGGCTGCCGGGGCTGCTGGGGCGCGGGGGCGTACTGCTGGGGGGCGGGGGCGTTCTGCTGCCGCTGGGGCGCGTACTGCTGGGGCTGCTGCTGAGGCGCGTACTGCTGGGGCTGCTGCTGCGGATACCCGTACCCGGGGGCGGGCTGCTGCTGGGGCCGCGGCCGCTGCTGCGGGCGCGCCACCTGCCGCTGCGGGCGGCGGCGCAGCGGGTCCTCGCCGGGGTCGAGGTACTGGACCTGTGTCTGCTCGTTGCGGTCGCGGGCCGCGCGGAGCTGGCTCTGCCAGGGGTGCGGCTCCTCGGGCCGCGGCTGCCCGCCGGGCTCGTTCGGCGCCGGCGGCATCACGGCCGTCGGGTCGGCGGCCCCGTTCCTGGGCAGGACGGCCGTGGGGTCGGCGGCGCCCGCCGCCCCCGCCGGGGTGTGCGGCAGGACACTGGTCGCCGCGTTCGGGTCGTACCCGGCGGAGCCCTGCGGCAGCACCTGCGTGGGGTCGGCGGAGCCGGGGACGGCGGTGGGCGCCGGGTCCGGCGCGAGCAGTGCGCCCACGCCCTCCGCGGCGGCGATCTGGGCCGAGTTCGCGTGCACCCCGACGCCCTCGGCGACGACCCGCAGCGCCCGCGCCAGGTTCTCGGCGCTGGGCCGGTGGTCGGGGTTCTTGCGCAGACAGCGCTCGATCACTGTCCACAGGGGTTCGGGGACCGTGGACGGGCGGCGCGGCTCGGCGCTCAGATGCTGGTGGAGCACCTCGAGGGCGCTCCCGCCGCCGAACGGGGGACGCCCCGTGACCAGTTCGTACAGCAGGATGCCGGCGCCGTAGATGTCGACGGCGGAGGTCTGCGGGCGGCCCTCGGCCGACTCGGGGGCCACGTACGCGGGCGTGCCCACGAACTCGTGCGTGCGCGTGAGGCCCGGCGAGTCGGCCAGGCGGGCGATGCCGAAGTCGGTCAGCATCGGATGCATCTGGCCGCCGCTCTGCATGAGCAGCACGTTGGCGGGCTTCAGATCGCGGTGCACCACCCCGTCGGCGTGGCTCGCGGCCAGCGCGTCGGCGATCTGCGCGGTGAGCAGGGAGGCGGCGACGGGCGTGAAGGGCCCGTTCTCGCGGAGGTAGCGGTGCAGGTCGGGACCGTCGACGAGGTCCATGACCAGCGCCAGCAGATCGCCCTCCACCACCAGGTCCCGCACCCGCACGATGTTGGGGTGGGTCAGGCGCAGCAGGACGGACCGCTCGCGCAGGAACCGCATCACGACGTCCGCGTCGCTCGCCAGCTCCTCCTTGAGCACCTTGATCGCCACGGTCTCGCCGGGCTGACCCGCGACGGCCGCCTCGGCGCCCGCGGCCTCCCGCTGGCGGGCTCGCCAGACGGTGCCCGTGGCGCCGCGTCCGAGCGGCTCCTCGAGCAGGTATTTGCTGCCTACCGGCCGCACGTCATGCGCTCCCTGCTGCTCGCCTGTCTGGTCCGTCCACCGTGCTAGCGGTGTTCCGCCCCACTGTAGTGCCGCACGACCCGGCACAGGCTTCCCGCGGCCGCCTCGACGGCCCCCCGCGCCGGCGGTCACCGGGGGCCGGGCCCGTCGGTTGGCGCACCCTCCCTTTGCTCCACATGTGTGCTGTACGTACGCGGTTCCCGTACGTGTTCGATGAGAAGACGCTCGCTTCGATGCACTTGGTTGCCCGAAGCGGAAGTGACCGATCTCAAGCGAACTCCCGCCGGGCACGGGTCAGGCACTTTTACGGGCAGAGCCGACCAATCAAGATCACTTGCCCCCGGGCGGCGGGCGCGCTGTCAGTGGCAGGTGCAAGGATGCATCCCGTACTGGCCGATCGCTCGTGTGCGGTAGGGGGAGTCCGCGGTGGGGGGACCGCGGCGCGGCTCCGTCCCGTGCCCGGGCGCCCGCGCAGAAGGGACCGCTGACGGCGATGCAGATCCGGCTGACCGTCGTAGACCCGCTGGGGCCGCCCCCGGAGTCACGGGCGCACGCCGCGAGCTGCGACGTGCTGGTCACCGCGCCGGCCGGGACGGCGCTGGCCGCGGTGGCGTCGGGCCTCGCCTCGGCGGTCGGCGGGGGCGGGGGCGCCTCCCCGCCCGAGCGCGGTCGAGAGCTCGGGGGAGGGCCCGTGGTGCTGTACGCGGGCGCGGAGCGCCTGGACGCCCAGCGCTGCACGCTGGGCGAGCCTCCGCTGCTGGACGGCGCGGTGCTGACCCTTGGCGCCCCCGCGGAGCCGGGCCCCGAGCCGGACGAGGACGCGGCCCAGCTGCACGTCGTGGCCGGCCCGGACGCGGGCGGCGTCCATCTGCTGCACGGCGGCGCGATCCGCATCGGCCGCTCCGCCGACGCGGACGTCCCGCTGGACGACCCTGACGTCTCCCGGCTGCACTGCGCGGTCACGGTCGCCGCCGACGGCCGCGTCTCGGTCGCCGACCTGAACTCCACCAACGGCACGGTGCTCGACGGCAGGCGGGTGACCGACCGTCCGGTGCGCTTCACCCCCGGAGCGCTGCTGCGCCTCGGGGAGTCGGCCCTGCGGCTGGCCCCGCCCGGCGCGGTGCGCGCCGTGGGCACGGCACCCGACGGGGAGGGGCATGTACGAATCCTCACCGCGGGCGAGGACCCCGGCAAGGACGCCCCGGGAGGCCCGCGGGATGCGGTGCGAGGGGCGACGGCGCCGGCGGCCACGGCACACACACCCGGGGACGCCGCCCGGGGTGCGGGGCCGGCCACCGCCGCAACGTCCGGCGCGGACGGCCGCAGCGGCCACCCGCAGAGCGGGCCCTCCGCCGGTGACGGCGGCGGCGTCCTCTCCGGGGACACCCACCACGGCTTCGGCGTCACCGCCTGGGGCGCCTCGGACGGCGTCGCCCCCGGCGCCCAGGAACACGGCCCCGCGGAGCCGCCGATCCGGGCCCGGGCCGTACCGGGGCAGGACAAGGCCCCGGGAGCGGAGAGCCGGGGCCCGCTCTCCGAGGACCCGCCGGGCGAGGGCATACGCAAGGGCACCCCGCCGCGCGGGACGGAGCTGCCGCCGGGGGTGGTGGTGCGCAGACGCGGCGGGTTGACCGCGTGGGCACGCCGGCTGGCGGGAGGCCGCACCGAACCGGGCGGTACGGGACGGGGCGGGTACGACGAGGCCGGGGGCGCCCCGGGGCCCGCGTCCCATTCCACCCGGGCCCCGGAGAAGTGGCCGGACCCCGCGGCCCTGCTGCTCACCGCGCTGGGACCCGGACCGCGGCTGTGGGAGCGCGGCCCGGAGCACCCCGAGACGCTCACCGTGCGCCTGGGCACGGCCGACCGGGCGGCGCCGGACGGGACGGGGCTGCTGCCCGCCGTGCCGGTGACCGCCGGGCTGCGCGAGGTGGGCACCCTGGGCCTGGCCGGGCCCAGGGCGCGGCTGGCCGGCCTGGCGCGCGCGGTGGTGGCGCAGCTCGCCGCGCTCCACTCCCCCGACACGCTGGAACTGGTCCTGATCAGCGCCGACCACTCCCGCCCGCTGGAGCAGCGCGTCGCCGAGTGGTCGTGGCTCGGCTGGCTCCCGCACCTGCGCCCGGCGCACGGCCAGGACTGCCGGCTCCTGCTCGCCCACGACCGGGAGCAGGCGACGGCCCGCACGGACGAGCTGCTGCGCCGGCTGGCGGACCGTCTGGCGGACACGGGCGGCGCCACCGGCACGGTCCCGGACGCCCCGCCCGGTGGCCTTCCCCCGCGGGGTGCCGTCCGTCGCCCCTCCTGGGCTCGGGACGAGGACCCGGCGGAGGGCGCGTTCCCGGGGCCGTACAGCGTGCTGGTCGTGGACGGCGACCCCGGCGGTGCCGATCTGCGCGAGGCCGTGGCGCGTCTGGCGCAGCACGGACCACGGGCCGGGATCCATGTGGTCTGCCTGGCGGAGGCGCCGTCCGCCTCGCCCGCGTCTCCGGTGACGGAGACCTACGAGGCGGCGTGCGCGGCCTCGCCGGTGTTCCGGGAGTGCGGGGCCGCGGCACTGCTGAGCGGCGACGTCGCCACGGCGCTGCGGCTGCTGCGGATCGCGCCGGGGGAGGCGGCGGGCACCGGTCACGCCGGCCGCGGTCCGGTGGGGCACGGCACGGTCGCCGCCCTGGACGCCGTGTCGGCGGCGTGGGCGGAGCGGTTCGCGCGGGCGCTCGCCCCGCTGCGGACGGAGGGCGGCGGGGACCGGCACACGCGCGTGTCGGCGCCGTTGCCGCAGGCGGCGCGGCTGCTGGACGAGTTGGGCCTGGCGCGGGCCACTCCGGCGTCGCTGATGGCGCGTTGGGCGGACGCGGCGGACGACGGGCAATCGCCGGGCGGGCGCGCGTGGGCGGTGCTCGGCGCCGGGCCGCGCGGCCCCGTGTCCGTCGACCTCGCGGCCGAGGGACCGCATCTGCTGCTGGAGGGCCCGCCCGGCAGCGGCCGTACGGAGCTGCTGCGCTCCATCGCCGCGTCGCTCGCGGCGGCCGAGCGTCCGGACCGCCTCGGGATCGTGCTGGTCGACGGCCGCGACTGCGGGGCGAACGGCGGCGGCGGTGGCGAGGGCCTGCGGGTCTGCACGGACCTGCCGCATGTCACAACGCATCTGGCGGCCAACGACCCGGTGCGCATGCGGGAGTTCGCGCAGTCGCTCAGCGCCGAGCTGAAGCGGCGGGCCGACCTGCTGGGGCGGCTCGGCTTCGCCGAGTGGCACGCGCGGCAGGGGGCGCCGGGCCGGAGCGCGCCGCAGCGGACGGAGCGTACGGCCTCGGGCGATCTCGACACCCCGCCCAGTACGACGCTGCGGCTGCGGCCTGCGGCGCGGCAGGGGGCGGAGCCGGGGCCGCCGCTGCCCCGGCTGGTCGTGCTGGTCGACGACCTGGACGCGCTGCTGTCCCCGGCGCTGGGTTCGCCGGGCCGGCCGGCGGCCGGGTCGGTCGTACGGGCGCTGGAGGCGGTGGCCCGGGACGGGGAGCGGCTCGGGCTGCACCTCGTGGCCGCCGCGGGCCCCGGCGGGCGGACGGCCGAGTGGGGGCCGGCCCGCGCGGCCGCGCTGCGGATCGCCCTGGAGGCGGTGTCGCCGGGGGGCGAGGAACCGGCGCCGGGCCGGGGGCAGGTGACCCGTTCGGACGGCAGCGTGACACCGTTCCAGGGCGGGCGCATCACGGGGCGCATTCCTCGCACGGCGACGCTCCGCCCCACGGTCGTCCCCGTGGAGTGGCAGCGCATGGGTGACCCGCCGGCGCGCCGGCCGGTCCGCGAACTGGGCAACGGGCCCACGGACCTGGCCCTGCTGGCGAGCGCGTTGGAGAGGGCCGCGCGATCGGTGGCGGCGGTCGAGGTGCCGTCCCTGTTGTAGCCCTCCGCCGCCGTGACCCGCCCACCCGCACGTCCGGCCGCGCGGCCGCCCAGCCCCAGGACGCGCCCCGCACATGCCGCGCCCACTGGTACACGCTGCCGGCGAAGGGCCAGCGGGAGGCCATCTCCCCGAAGACCAGGGCGATCAGCAGTTGGCCCGCCAGGACGATGGGGAACGCCCAGAAGTACGCCGGGTGGCGAGGTCGCACGTTCCGCGCCCCGCCCCACGGCGATGCGCCTCCCGCCGCACGGCGTGGTATGTCCCACTTCCCCGCCCCACAGAACCGCCCACCCCTCGCCCCGCCCCACGGCGTCGCGGCCCGAGCCGACGCCGCGCGGCGCGGCCTCCCCCGTCACTGACCGCACGTCACGACGCGGTCACCATCGCCTGGTTGACACCGCAGGCGCTCTTGCCGCCCCGAACGACCCCGCGTAGACCAGAGCGCACGGGACAGCGCTCGAACGTTCAACGAGGAACGAAGAACGGGGCAGTGATGCACAGCACTCTTCGTACACGCAGGTCTCCGGAGCAGGCTCCCTGGCCGGGTACGCCTTCGCCTGGATAAAGTTCCCGGGCCGCGACTGGTGGTTCCTCGGCGTGGTCGGTCTGCTGGTCGTCCCCGTGCAGGTGGCGCTGATCCCGATCGCCGAGCTGTTCGGCAGGATCGGCCTGTTCGGCACGGTCTTGGGGTGATCCTCTTCCATACGGGCTTCGGCCTGCCCTTCGCGGTGTTCCTGCTGCGGAACTTCTTCGCGGAGATCCCCCGGGAGCTGCTGGAGGCGGCACGTCTCGACGGCGCGGGCGAACTGCGGCTGTTCGCACGGGTCGTGATGCCGCTGGGCGGGCCGGCGATCGCGAGCCTCGGCATCTTCCAGTTCCTGTGGGTGTGGAACGACATGCTGGTCGCGCTCGTGTTCACCAAGTCCAACACGCAGCCGATCACTGTGGCGCTGCAGACACAGGTGCGCCAGTTCGGCAACAACATCGACGTCCTGGCGCCGGGGGCGTTCATCTCGATGGTGATCCCGCTGGCGGTGTTCTTCGCGTTCCAGCGGCAGTTCGTGTCGGGAGTCATGGCGGGCGCCGTCAAGTAGGCGCGACCGCAAAGCCGTTCAGGGGTGGACCGGCGCCGGTCCACCCCCTGTTCGTTCACCTGGCGGTTCCGCGGGCGTTCCCCCGTATGACGCAGCGGACGTAACCGAACCACCCCATCGGACGTTTTCGGGCAGTATGCCCGCGCCGACCCATGGATGCCCCTTGCCCAGGTTCAGTGTCATCGTTCCCGCGTACAAGGTTCAGGCGTACCTGCACGAGTGCCTCTCCTCCGTGCTGGAACAGTCGTACGCGGACCTCGAAGTGATCGCGGTCGACGACCGCTCGCCCGACGCGTGCGGCGCGATCATCGACGAGTTCGCCGCCCGCGACTCCCGTGTGCGTCCCCTGCACCTGCCGGGGAACGTGGGGCTGGGCCGGGCCCGCAACGCGGGGCTCGCACAGGCGACCGGCGACTATCTGCTCTTCCTCGACGGCGACGACACCCTGACACCGGGCGCGCTGGAGGACATCGCCGACCGGCTGAAGGCCGCCTCCGACCCGGACGTCCTGGTCTTCGACTACGCCCGTGCGTACTGGACGGGCCGGACGGTCCGCAACAAGCTCGCCGACCTGCTCACCGAGCGGGGCCCGGCGCCCTTCCGGCTCGACGACCGCCCCGGCCTGCTCTCGCTGCTGATGGTGGTGTGGAACAAGGCGTACCGCCGGGACTTCGTCGAGCGCGAGGGCTTCGCCTTCCCGCCCGGCTACTACGAGGACGTCCCCTGGACCTTCCCGGTGCTGCTGACCGCGGACACGATCGCCACCCTCGACCGGGTCTGCGTCCACTACCGCCAGCGCCGCCGGGGCAGCATCCTCGGCTCGACCAGCGACCGGCACTTCGACGTCTTCGACCAGTACGACCGGGTCTTCGCGTTCCTCGACGCGCACCCCGAACTCGCCCGCTGGCGGCCGGAGCTGTTCCGCCGCATGGTCGACCACCTGGCCACCGTCTTCGTGCGGCGAGGCCGGCTGCCCCGGGGCAGCCAGGCCGAGTTCCTGCGCAGGGCCCGCGCCCACTACCGCCGCCACCACGTCCCGGGCGCCCCGCTCCGCCCGCGCCATCTGCTCATCCGTTTCGGCAGCCACCGCACCTACCGCCTGCTGTCCCTGACGTCCCGCCTCGCCCGCCGCACCCGGCGCGCGGCCACCGGCACCGGGCGACGCCTGGCCCATGCCGCCCTCCGGGCCCACTACCGCATCCAGCTGCGCCTTCCCCTGCGCGCCGACCGGGCCGTCTTCACCGGTGCCGGGGGCGGCCGGTACGGCTGCAATCCGGCCGCCCTGGAGTCGACCTTCCGCAACCTGGTCCCGCACATCCGCACGGCGTGGATCGCCGAGCCCGAACACCACCACACGATCCCGGTGGCCACCCGTCGGCTGCGGCCGGGCTCCGCCGCGTGCTGGACGGCGCTGGCCCGCTCCAAGTACCTCGTGCACAACGCCGACTTCGGCCCCCACGTGGTCAAGCGGCCGGGCCAGATCATGATCCAGACCCTGCGGGGCACCCCGCTCAAGCGCATGGGCCTGGACCTCCGGGACCGTCCGGCCGCCGCCCGGGACGCAGACTTCGCCCGGATGCTGCGCTCCGCCGACACCTGGGACTACGTCGTCTCCGGCAACCGCCACTCCACCCTGGTCTGGGAGCGCGTCTTCCCCTCGCGCTTCACGACGCTGGAGTACGGGATGCCCCGCAACGACGTCTTCAGCCGCGCGACCTCGGCCGACGTGGCCCGGCTGCGCCAGGCCCTCGGCATCCCCGAGGGCTCGGTGGCGGTCCTGTACGCGCCGACGTACCGCGACTACCGCCGCAGTCAGCGCCCCGCGCTCGACCTGGAACGCGTCCTGCACGAGCTCGGCCCGCGCTTCGTGCTGCTGACCCGCGCGCACCCCTCGTACGGTGAGCCGCTGACGCGGACCACCAGCGGCCGGCTGATCGACGTCACCGGCCATCCGAGCGTCGAGTCGGTGTGCCTGGCCTCGGACGCGCTGGTCACCGACTTCTCGTCGATCATGTTCGACTACGCCAACCTCGACCGGCCGATCGTCGTGTACGCCGACGACTGGGAGGCGTACCAGGCCGCCCGGGGCACCTGCTTCGACCTGCGCGCGTTCCCACCGGGCGCGACCGCCCGCAGCGAGGACGAGCTGATCGACATCTTCACCACGGGGCACTGGTGCGGTTCGCACTCGGCGAACCTGCGGGCCGCGTTCCGCGCCCGCTTCTGCCCCTGTGACGACGGGCGTGCCGCCGAGCGGATCGTGCGCCGGGTGGTGCTCGGGGAGAACGCCTGGCAGCCGTCGGTCGTGCCCCTGGCCGACCGCCACCCCGCCCCGTCCGCCGCGACCGGCCTGCCCCCCGTATGGCTCGCGACCATTCCGGCGCCCGGCCGCCCCGTCCCGGACGTCGAGATCCTCTGACCCGCCCGGCCCACGGAGTTCCGGACGCCGCCCTCCCACGACGCACGGCCCCAGGTACGAACGGGGCCCGAGAGAAAGACCAGAATGCCCCGCTTCAGTGTCATCGTCCCCGCTTGCAAAGTCGCCGGCCGTCTGTCCCAGGCGCTGGACTCGGTCCTTGCCCAGTCCTTCGGCGACTTCGAGCTGATCCCGGTCTGCGACGCGCCCGACTCCCCGGCGGGCACGGTCGCCGCGGCGTACGCGGAGCGCGACCCGCGGGTCGTCGCCCTCACCTCGCCGCCCTCCGGCGGCCCGGGCGTGGCCCGCACCACCGGGATGGGGGCGGCGACCGGGGCGTACCTGCTGTTCCTCGACGGGGACGACGTCCTCACGCCCGGCGCGCTGGCCGCGATCGACGCGCGCCTGACGGCGACCGGCGATGTGGACGTCCTCTACCTCGACCACGAGCGGGTCCACTGGTGGGGCGCCGAGACGTCCACGCCACCGCTGGGCAGGGCGCCCGACGGCGCCTTCGATCCCGGCCGGGCCCCGCGGCTGACCGGTGTGTCGGTCCCCGTGTGGAGCGCCGCCTACCGCCGCGACTTCGTCACCGCGCACCACCTCGTCTTCCCGGCGGGCCTCTTCACCGACATCGGCTGGGGCGGCCTGGTCACACTCGCCGCCGAGCGCGTCGCGGTGCTGCGCTCGGTGTGCGTACGGCATCTGGTGCGCCGCCAGGGCAGCCGGCTGCACACCCCCGGCGCGCACCAGTTCGACCTTCTCGACCAGGTCGGCACGGTCCTCGCCCGGGCCACGGAACTCGCCCTGCCGGCCGCACGGTCGAGGCCGCTGTTCGAGCAGCTCTTCTCCGTCGTCCTGAAGACCGCCGCGCATCCGGAGCGGCTGCCCGCGCATCTGCGCAGGGCCTTCTTCCGGCAGGCGGCCCGCCTGTACCGGCGCCACCGCCCGGCCGGGTTCCGGCCGCCCGCGGGCAGCGTCGGGGTGCAGCACCGGCTGCTGGCGGCCGGCGCCTACGACGCGTTCCGCGCGCTGCGGACGGCCAACCGGGCCGCGGCGAGGACGGTGCGGAGCGCGCCGCTGCCGCGCATGGCCCGCACCCGTGCCCGGTACGCACTGCAGTTGCGCCGGCCGCTCGACGAGAACCTCGCCGTGTACTGCGCCTACTGGGGCCGCGGCTACGCCTGCAACCCGGCCGCCGTCCACGCCAAGGCCCGCGAACTGGCCCCGCACATCCGCTCGGTCTTCCTGGTCGAGCCGGACGCGGTGGACGGCGTGCCCGAGGGCGTGGAGTACGCGGTGATCGGCACACGCGCGTACTGGGATGTGCTCGCCCGCGCCAAGTACCTCATCAACAACGCCAACTTCGCGGACGGCGTCGTCAAGCGCCCCGGCAGCGTGCACCTGCAGACCCAGCACGGCACCCCGCTGAAGACCATGGGCGTGGACCAGTCGACGTACCCCGTGGTGGCCGCCGCGACCGGCAGCTTCACCAAGCTGCTGGCGCGCGTGGACCGCTGGGACTACAACCTCTCCTCCAACCGGCATTCCACCGAGATGTGGGAACGGGCCTTCCCCGGCTCGTACGAGACCCTCGAGTACGGCTATCCACGCAACGACGTCTACTGCACGGCGACCGCCGACGACGTCGCCCGCATCCGCCGGGAGCTGGGCGTCCCCGAGGACAGGACGGCCCTCCTGTACGCACCCACGCACCGGGACTACAGCACCGGCTTCGACGCGCGCCTCGACCTGGAGGCGTTCTGCGAGGCGATCGGCGACGCGTACGTGGTCCTGCTGCGCGCCCACTACTTCTACGACCGCGGCACGGCGCGGGGCAGCGGCCGGATCATCGACGTGACACGCCACCGCTCCTCCGAGGACGTCTGCCTGGCCGCCGACGCGCTGATCACCGACTACTCGTCGATCATGTTCGACTACGCCAATCTGGACCGGCCGATCGTGGTGTACGCGGACGACTGGGAGATCTACCGCGAGACCCGGGGCGTCTACTTCGACCTGATGCAGGCCCCGCCGGGTCTGGTGGCACGCACGCCGGACCGGCTGGCGGCCGCCTTCCGCGACGGCACGTACGCCGACGGCTCCGCCGCCGCCCTGCGCGCGGCCTTCCGGGAGCGCTTCTGCCAGTTCGACGACGGACGCGCCGCCGAACGCGTCGTGCGCCGGGTGCTGCTGGGCGAGCCGCCCGAGTCGGTCCCGCCCGTGATCCCGCTCGCCGAGCGCATCCCGGCCCCGGCCCACGCCCTCGTGAGGAGCTGACCCGTGCCCCGCTTCAGCGTCATCGTGCCCGTCTTCAAGGTGCAGGGCTTCCTGCGCGAGTGCCTCGACTCGGTGCTCGGGCAGTCCTGCACCGATGTCGAGGTGATCGCCGTCGACGACTGCTCACCCGACGGCTGCGGCGCCATCCTCGACCGCTACGCCGAGCGGGACCCGCGGGTGCGGGTGCTGCACCTGACCGAGAACGTCGGACTCGGCCGGGCCCGCAACGCGGGAATGCCTCACGCCACCGGTGATTTCCTCCTCTTCCTCGACAGCGACGACACGCTCACCCCGGGCGCGCTGCGCGCGATCGCCGACCGGCTCGACGAGACCGGCGATCCGGACGTCCTCGTGTTCGACTACGCCCGCACCTACTGGTGGGGCGGTACCCGCCGCAACGCGCTGGCCCGGGTGCTGGCCGAGGCGGGCGACGGCACCTTCACCGCGGCCGAACACCCCGAGATCCTCGAACTGCTGATGGTGGTGTGGAACAAGGCCTACCGCCGGGACTTCGTCGAACGCGAGGGCTTCACCTTCCCGCCCGGCTACTACGAGGACACCCCCTGGACCTTCCCCACGCTGCTGTCCGCGCGGCGGATCGCGACCCTGGACCGCATCTGCCTGAACTACCGGCAGCGCCGCCAGGGCAACATCCTGTCCACCACCAGCCGCAAGCACTTCGACGTCCACGACCAGTACGAACGGGTCTTCGCGTTCGTCGACGCGCGCCCGGAGCTGGCCCGGTGGCGCCCCTACCTGCACCGCAAGATGGGCGAGCACTGTCTGGACATCCTCGCCAAGCCGGACCGGCTGCCCGCCCGCGACAAGCGGGAGTTCTTCCACCGCACCGCCGAACTCTTCCGCCGGCACCGCACCGACGATCCGGTGCCCGCCGAACTGCGCGTCCTGGAGGGAGGTTACGCCCGCTACCGGGCCCGGCAGCGGACCACCGCCGCCGGCACCGCGTTCGGCGAGCGCGCCCGGCAGGCCCGCGGGGCGGCCGCCTCGGGGATCAAGCGCGGCTGGTCCTGGGCACACGGCCGCCGGGCCCTGGATCCGGACCTGGCGGTCTACTCGGCGTTCTCGCACCGCGGCTTCCTCGGTGATCCGGCCGCGATCCACCGCGCGGCAGGCCGGCTCGCCCCGCACATCCGGGGGGTGTGGGTCGTGCGGGAGGACCAGGCGAGCACCCTGCCGCCGGACATCGAGTACGTCCTCCCGGGCTCGACGGCCTACCACCGGGTCACCGCGCGGGCCACGTACTTCGTCAACAACGTCAACTGGCCCGGCACCCTGGTCAAGCGTCCCGGAAGCGTCCACATCCACACCCATCAGGGGACCCCGCTGAAGTACATGGGGGCCGACCTGCTGGGCAAGCCGGGCGCCCGGTACGGGTTCGACGTGCCGCAGATGCTGCGCCGCGCCGACCGCTGGGACCACAGCCTGGTCGCCAACCGCCACTCCGAGCTGGTCTGGGACCGCGCCTACCCCTGTCGCTTCGCCTCGGCCCGCACCGGCAGCCCGCGCAACGACATCCTCGTCAACGCCGGCCCCGCGGACGGGGCCGGGTTCCGGCTCCGGCACGGCATTCCCGAGGACCACACGGTCGTGCTGTACGCGCCGACCCGCCGCGACCACGTCCGGGGCGGCCATGTGGAGCGCTTCGATCCGGCACGGTTCGCGCAGGACCTGGGCGAGGACCACACCCTCGTCGTACGGCTGCACCCGTCGCTCGCAAACGGGCCGGCCCGCGGGATGGGACTGGCGGAGCTGCACCGGCGGGGCGTCGTGGTCGACGCCACCGACGAACCGCACGTCGAGGAGGTGATGCTCGCCTCGGACGTCCTGGTCACGGACTATTCGTCCCTGATGTTCGACTACGCCAACCTGGACCGGCCGATCGTGGTGCACGCCGACGACTGGGGCGCGTTCACGGCCGCCCGGGGCGCGTACTTCGACATCACGGCCGATCCGCCGGGCCATGTCTCGCGCTCCTACCGGGAACTGGCGTGGCTGTTCGCCTCCGGGTGCTGGCGGGACGCGGACGCGGCGCGGCTGCGGGCCGGGTTCCGGGCGCGGTTCTGCGAGTTCGACGACGGGCGGGCGGCCCAGCGGGTGGTGCGCACCCTGATGCTGGGCGAGCCCGACGTTCCGCTGTCGATCCCGGCACCGGCGGCCGGCGACAGCGACATGCTGACCGGGACGCGCTGACCGGGGTTACTCGACGACCAGTTCCACGGGGATGTTGCCGCGGGTGGCGTTGGAGTAGGGGCAGACCTGGTGGGCCTGCTCGACCAGCTTGCGGCCGGTCGCCTCGTCGACGGCGTCCGGCAGTTCGACGCGCAGGGTGACGGCGAGGCCGAAGCCCTCACCCTGCTTGCCGATGCCGACCTCGCCGGTCACCGCGGCCTCGCTGACGTCGACCTTCGCCTGCCGGCCGACCAGGCCGAGGGCGCTGGCGAAGCAGGCGGCGTACCCGGCGGCGAACAGCTGCTCGGGGTTGGTGCCCTGGCCGCCGCCGCCCATCTCCACCGGGATGGCCAGCTGCAGGTTGAGCCTGCCGTCGGAGCTGACGGCACGCCCGTCGCGGCCGTGGGTGGCGGTGGCGACGGCGGTGTAGAGCGCGTCCATGGAGAACCATCCCTCTCGAAGTCATGTCCGGCGGCCGGCCCTTCCGTCCGTCCGGACCGCCTCACGAAGAAAAGTAGAGCACACAATTCAGTTGTGCACAACTAAACTGGGCCCGGAGCTATCCTGAGGGGCATGACGAGCACGCCTGCCCGCGCCGGGGCCTCCGCGGACGAGGAGTACCTGCGCCTCGACCGCCAGATCTGCTTCTCGCTCCACGCCGCGGCCCGCGCCTTCAACGGCGTCTACCGCGTCGTGCTCAAGGACCTCGGGCTCACCTACCCGCAGTACCTGGTGATGCTGGTGCTGTGGGAGCACGGCGAGCTGCCGGTGAAGAAGCTCGGCGAGCATCTGCGGCTGGACTCCGGGACGCTGTCGCCGCTGCTGAAGCGGCTGGAGGCGGCGGGCCTGGTGCGGCGCGAGCGCAGCGCGCAGGACGAGCGGTCCGTCCATGTGGCCCCCACGGACACGGGCACGGCACTGAAGGAGCGCGCGCTCGTGGTGCCGCGCCGGATCGCCGCGTCGACGGGCTTCGAACTGGGGGAGATCACGGACCTCAAGGCCCGCCTCGACCGGCTCACCGGGGCACTGGACGCGGCGGCACTCCAGGAAGCGCCGGGCTGCGTCGAGGGCATCGAGGACGCGGACCGTCCGCTGGGCCTCACGCCCTGACGGCGCACATACAGTCGAAGGATGACGCCGCGGCCCGCGTACTCCTCGCGGGTGATGAACTCCTCGCTCAGGATCACGCGCTTGGCACGCTCGGTGGGGTTTCCCGGTCGCCACGAGGGCCGCAGCGCGAACGGCCCGGCGACCACCCACACATGCGCCAGTCCCCCGAGCCGCCGCCGTACCTCCCCGGGACCGGCCTCCCGCCCGTACAGCGTCCCGTCCACGGCGGCGGGCACCTCCAGCGCCACGTCCCGCACCCCCCGGAAGCCCGCCGGATAGGCGAGCGCCGACCGCCGTTCCAGGGACGGCAGGAACAGCACGGGGTCGCCGGGGCGCACCTGCCGCCCCACCAGCGCGGACACGGCGGCCAGGTCGTCGGGCCGGTGCGCGGCGTTGCGATCGGCCTCAAGGAGGGGGAACTGCGCGACCAGGCCGGCGCAGACGGCGAGCACGCCGAGCAGGGCGACGCCGTGCCGCCCACGCCTTGCGG